>JBKJTM010000524.1:0-8214 GCA_046590805.1 Usitatibacter sp. | reverse complement strand
TCTTGGTGCAAATGATCCTGGCGTCGGTGGGCCGCTCCATCAGGAACTCGGCGAGCTTCTGCGCCACGATCTCCTGCACTACCGGCTGCACTTCAGAGGACACCAGCTTGTCCTTGGTCTGAGAGGAAAACTTCGGCTCCGGGACCTTTACCGACAGCACGCACGTGAGCCCCTCGCGCATGTCGTCGCCAGTCGTCTCTACCTTGGCCTTCTTGGCGATCTCTTCCTTCTCGATGTAGTTGTTGATGGTGCGCGTCATCGCTCCGCGCAGCGCCGTGAGGTGGGTGCCGCCGTCGCGCTGCGGGATGTTGTTGGTGAAGCACTGCACCGACTCGCCGTAGGAGTCGTTCCACTGCATCGACACCTCGACGGTGACGCCTTCCTTCTCGCCCAACGCGTAGAAGACGTTGTTGTGCAGCACCGTCTTCGAGCGGTTCATGTACTCGACGAAGCCCTTCACGCCCCCCGTATGGGCGAAGTTCTCGCTTTTGCCGGTGCGCTGGTCGATCAGCTCGATCCTGCAACCATTGTTGAGGAAAGAAAGCTCGCGCAGCCTCTTGGCGAGGATCTCGTAGTGGAACTCGATGTGGCCGAAGGTCTCGGTCGCGGCAAGGAAGTGGACCTCGGTGCCGCGTCTGTCGGTATCGCCCGTGACTTCCAGCGGCTTGACCAGATCGCCGTGGTGGAACTCCAGGTAGTGCGCCTTGCCGTCACGCCAGATACGCAGCTTCAGCCACTCGGAAAGCGCGTTGACTACCGACACGCCCACGCCGTGCAGGCCCCCGGAGACCTTGTACGAGTTCTGGTCGAACTTGCCGCCCGCGTGCAGCTCGGTCATCACGATCTCCGCGGCCGAGCGCTTGAGGTCGTCGTCATTCTTGATGTCGGTGGGGATGCCGCGCCCGTTGTCCACCACCGAGATCGAGTTGTCGGTGTGGATCACGACCTTGATGTCGTCGCAGTGGCCCGCGAGCGCCTCGTCGATGGCGTTGTCGACCACCTCGAACACCATGTGGTGCAGGCCCGTGCCATCGGAGGTGTCGCCGATGTACATGCCGGGGCGCTTGCGCACCGCGTCCAGGCCCTTGAGAATCTTGATGCTGGTCGAATCGTAATCTGCCGCTGGCGGGCGGCCGGCGGGAGCGTTCACTGCGGGAAGCGTTGCCATTGAGTTCCTGGTTTGTTGCCGTGGTCCATGCTGCGAGTTGCTAGATGCGCATCGGCATCACGACGTACTTGAAGTCCTCGCGGCCGGGCATCTGCACCAGCGCGCTGGAGTTCGAGTCGCCCATCGCGACGGAAACCGTGGGTGATTCGACGTGGTTCAGCACGTCGAGCAAGTACGAGATGTTGAAGCCGATGTCGAGCGGGTCGCCGTCGTACTCGACCGCGAGCCCTTCCTCCGCCTCTTCCTGTTCGTTGTTGGTGCATATGATCGACAGCGCGTCCTTGGTGAACACCAGGCGCACGCCACGGATCTTCTCGTTGGAGAGGATCGCCGCGCGATTCAACGATTGCGCGAGGGTGGCGCGGTCCAGGAAAACGTGGTTCTTGTGGGTCGTCGGGATGACCTTCTGGTAGTCGGGAAACTTGCCCTCGACGATCTTGGAGACGATCTCGATCCCGCCGAAGCTGAAGCGTGCCTGGTTCGAGCCGATGGCGAGGGACACCGGCTCGTCGCCGTCGGAGAGCAGCTTGATCAGCTCGAGCACGGTCTTCCTCGGAAGGATCGCCTCCACCGAGCCGTGATCGCTTTCCAGCTGCTGGCTCGCGAACGACAGGCGATGACCGTCGGTAGCGACGACCCGCAGCACGTCCTTGTCCACGGAGAAGAGCACCCCGTTCAGGTAATAGCGAATGTCCTGCACCGCCATGGCGAACTGCACCAGGCGAAGCGCGTTCTTGAGCGCCTTCTGTGGGATGGTGAGCGTCTTGGAGGCATCCTTCGCCTCCACCATCTTCGGGAAGTCCGCGGCCGCGAGCGTCTGCAGGTTGAAGCGGCTCTTGCCCGCCTTCACCGTCATGCGGTTTTCCTTTGCCTCGAGCGAGACTTCCGCATCCTCAGGGAGGGAGCGCAGGATGTCGTAGAGCTTGCGCGCCCCGGCGGTGACGGCACCCTCGGCGTTGCCGTCGAGTTGCGCGCTGGCGGTGATCTGCACCTCCAGGTCGGTCGCGAGGAAGTCGACCTTGCCGCCCGCCGCGCTGATCAGCACGTTGGAAAGGATCGGAAGCGTGTGCCTGCGCTCGACGATGCCCGTGACCTGTTGCAGCGGGCCGAGGAGCTTGTCGTTCGTCGTTCTGATCTTGAGCATGATCTTCTAATCTTTTAGTTAAGTAGGTAATTCAAATCAGTTAACAGCTAATAGGAGAAGGCCCGGAGCGGGATAAATCCTGAATGCGCTTCGAGATCAATGCGTTGACCCCTCTTTGGAATGGGGGCTGAATCGCCGGAGCCCACCGTGTGCCTGTGGACAGAAACAGGGGTGGGCAAGGATCGGCAAACAGTCCACAGGTTCTTCATGGGTTCAGGGCGCCTTTCATCCCAGCAGGATCTGCTGAAGCTGGGCATAGTCGCGGGCGAATTCCTGGTCGGTCTCGCGCAGTTCCTGGGTCTTGCGGCAAGCGTGGAGGACCGTGGTGTGATCGCGGCCGCCGAAGGCCTCGCCGAT
This sequence comes from Usitatibacter sp., assembly GCA_046590805.1. Classification (GTDB taxonomy): domain Bacteria; phylum Pseudomonadota; class Gammaproteobacteria; order Burkholderiales; family Usitatibacteraceae; genus Usitatibacter. The sequence continues at coordinate 5,545 of JBKJTM010000524.1, read as the reverse complement.
CTCCGGCAGGCTCTGCTGCGTGAGCTCCTTGGCGAGCGCCATCGCGACTTGCCTGGGCCGCGCAACCGAGCGGAAGCGCTTCTTCGAGTACATCTCCGAGACCTTGATCTTGAAATAGTCGGCTACGGTCTTCTGGATGTTCTCGATCGATACCTGCCGGTTGAGCACCGCGAGGAGATCCTTCAGGGCCTCGCGGGCGGTCGCGACCGTTACGGTCTGGTTGTTGAAGCGTGCGTATGCAAGTACCCGCTTCAGTGCGCCTTCCAACTCGCGAACGTTGGAACGGATGTGTTTGGCGATGAAGAACGCGACGTTCTCATCGACGTGGACGCCGTCGATCTCCGCCTTCTTGAGGAGGATGGCGACGCGCATCTCGAGTTCGGGCGGCTCCACCGCGACGGTGAGCCCCCAGCCGAAGCGCGAGATGAGCCGCTCCTCGATGCCGGTCATCTCCTTCGGGAAGCAGTCGCTGGTGATAGCCACTTGCTTGTGCGCCTCGAAGAGGGCGTTGAACGTATAGAAGAACTCTTCCTGGGAGCGCGACTTGCCGACGAAGAACTGCACGTCGTCGATGAGGAAGAGATCGAGCGAGCGGTAGTAGCGCTTCAGAGAATCGAAGCTCTTGTGCTGGTAGGCGCGAACCACGTCGGCGACGAACTGCTCGGCGTGGCTGTAGCGCACCTTGGCCTTGGGGTTGCGTTTCAGGACCTCGGTGCCGATCGCCTGCAGCAGGTGCGTCTTGCCGAGGCCGGTGCCGCCATATATGAAGAGTGGGTTGTAAGCGGTGCCGGGATTCTCGGCCACCTGGATGGCCGCGGCGCGCGCGATCTGGTTGGCCTTGCCGTTCACGAAATTGGTGAAGGTGAAGCCCGGATTCAGGCGATGCTCGTCGCGCCCCGGCCGCTCGGCGACCGTCGCCACCGGAATGGCCTCGGGGATGACGATCTCGTTCTCGGAGGGCTTCTCGTCCAGGACCAGGTTCACGCTGAGCGGGCTGCCCGCCACGCGCTCGATGCGCGACTCGATCTTGTTGAGAAGGTTGGAGCGCACCCAGCGCAACACGTGGTGGTTGGGTGCGAGCAGCGTCAATTGCTCGCCATGACGCTCGGCGCGCAATGGCTTGATCCAGGTGTCGAACTGCTGCGCCGGCAACTCCTTCTTGAGTTCAGCGGCGAGCGATGGCCAAAGCGAATCCATGAGCGAATCGGGGCGAGCGGGAGGCGGGGGAAGGGGCGGGAAAGCGATTACAAATTTTACTTGGATCGGGGCGACTTATCCACAGCCGCGACCAATTGCGAGGCGGCCCCGCGGATAGCGTTCTGGCGCCGAATCCGCTATAATTTCAAGCTTTTCCCCGGTAGCCCGGGGGTACCGAGGTCACTCCAAGATGAAACGCACCTTCCAGCCGTCGACCGCCCACCGCCAGAAGACCCACGGCTTCCGCGTGCGGATGAAAACCGCCAGCGGCCGCGCCGTGATCAACGCGCGTCGCGCCAAGGGCCGCAAGCGCGTCGCGGTCTGAACACCCCATGTCGCGGAACGCCAGGAAGGAAGGTTTTTCCCGGCGCCACCGCTTCGCCGAGCAGGGATCCTTCAGTCCGGTGCTGCGCGCATCGCGCAAAGTAAAGGGATCGCTCACGGTAGTACATGCGGTAGCTGGCCGCGGCGGGTCTTCGCGGCTCGGCATTGCCCTCACGCGCCGTCTCGTGCCGCGCTCCACCGACCGCAATCGAGTCAAGCGCCTGGTGAGAGAAGCATTCCGGCGCCACCCGCTCAAGAAAACCGCCCTGGACTGTGTAGTCTCGCTGCGCGAAAGATTCGATGCCGCTTCCCTGGCCGCCTTGCGCAGCGAGATCGGCTCCCTCTTCGACCGCCTTTCGAGCCCCGAGAGCCGCTGACGATGAAGTCCGTGCTCATCGCCCTCGTCAAGGGCTACCGCCTGGTGTTGAGCCCGTGGTGGGGAAACCAGTGCCGGTTTGCTCCCACGTGCTCCGTATTTGCCATCGAGGCGCTCGAGCGCCACGGCGCCTGGCACGGCACGTGGCTCGCGATGCGGCGCGTCTCCCGTTGTCATCCGTGGCGCTCCGGCGGCTACGACCCCGTTCCCTGATTCACGCGGAAACATGATCGACACTCAACGCCTTATCGCCCTGGTCGTCTTCTCGATGTCGTCCCTGATGCTCTGGGACGCGTGGCAGAAGCACAATGCGCCCAAGCCCCTTGCCGCACCCGTGAGCGCGAGCGCGCCCGCCGGGGTGCCCAAGCCCACTACCGCGCTCACGCCGCCCTCGACAACCCCGTCGGCGACGCCTCCCTCCGCACCCGCCACGGTCCCCGCCGCTCCCACCGGCGCCGCTCCAGCCGCGGGTGGCGAGGCCGTCTCGGTCAAGACCGACCTCTTTGATATCGAGCTCAACACGCTGGGTGGCGATATCCGTCGCGTGACCATGCTGCAGGTGTACTCGGCGACGAATCGCTCGCAGCCGCTCACCCTGATGGAGCCGAATTCCAAGCACTACTTCATCACGCAGTCCGGCCTGCTCGGCGAGGGGCTCCCCACGCACAAGACTCCCTACGTGGCGGACGCGAAGAGCTACGCGCTCGCCGCTGGCCAGGAGACGCTCGAGGTGCGGCTCAGGGCGCGCGAGGCGGGCGGCGCGGAAGTGGTGAAGAAGTATCGCTTCCATCGCGGCAGCTATCTCATCGACGTTTCGTACGAAGTGGCGAACAAGGCCGACAAGCCACTCCCGGCGCACGCGTACTTCCAGTTCCTGCGCGATGGCAATCCGCCCAGCGAGGCGGCGGCGCAGACCAATGCGTTCGCCGGTGTCACCACGTTCACCGGGCCCGCGGTCTATACGGAGGCCAACAAGTTCGAGAAGGTGGATTTCGGCGACGTGGCCAAGGGCAAGCAGGCGCACGCGAAGAAAGCCTCCGACGGCTGGGTGGCGATCATCCAGCACTACTTCGTGTCCGCCTGGCTGCCGAAGACGGGCGTCGAGCGCGAGTTCTTCACCAGCCGCGTGGGCGACAACCTTTATACGGCCGGTGTCGTCGTCCCCGTCGCCTCGATCGCGCCCGGTGCCACCACCGCCATCGAAGTGCCCCTCTATATCGGGCCCCAGGAAACCGACAAGCTGCAGAAGGTCGCGCCCGGGCTCGACCTGGTGGTCGACTACGGCTGGCTCACCATCCTCGCGGCGCCGCTCTTCTGGCTGCTCAAGTGGATCCACAGCCTGGTGGGCAACTGGGGCTGGTCGATCATCCTCCTCACGGTGATGATCAAGGCGGTGTTCTATCCCCTGAACGCGAAGGCGGGACGTTCGATGGCGCAGATGAAGGTCCTCGCGCCGAAGATGGAAAAGTTGAAGCAGTTGTACGGTGACGATCGCCAGAAGATGAACCAGGCGATGATGGAGCTCTACAAGACCGAGAAGATCAACCCGCTCGGCGGCTGCCTGCCGATCGTGGTGCAGATCCCGGTGTTCATCGCGCTCTACTGGGTGCTGCTCGCGTCGATCGAGCTGCGCCACGCGCCCTGGCTGGGCTGGATCCAGGACCTGTCCGCGCCCGATCCGTATTTCATCCTTCCGGTGATCTACGCAGTGTCGATGTTCGTGCAGACCAAGCTGAATCCCCAGCCGGCGGATCCGGTGCAGGCCCGGATCATGCTGTTCATGCCGATCATGTTCAGCGTGTTCTTCCTCTTTTTCCCCTCCGGCCTGGTGCTCTATTGGGTCGTGCAGAACCTGCTGTCGATCCTGCAGCAGTGGCACATCAACCGCACGCTCGCGGCCGAGGTGAAGGCCAAGGCGCGACGCTGACCTCCGGCGGCGAGACGATCGCCGCCGTCGCCACCCCGCCGGGGCGGGGCGGCATCGGTATCGTGCGCGTCTCCGGTGCAAACGTTCGCGACATCGCCCAAGCGCTGCTGGGCCAGGTTCCCGCGCCTCGCCACGCGCGGCATGGCATCTTTCGCGGTGCGGGGGGAGAAGCGATCGACGAGGGTCTGGCGCTCTTCTTTGCCGCGCCGCATTCGTACACCGGCGAGGACGTCCTCGAGCTGCAGGGGCACGGCGGACCGGTGGTGATGCAGCTGCTGTTGCAGCGGTGCATCGAGCTGGGCGCGCGGACCGCGGAGCCGGGAGAATTCACCCGCAGGGCGTTCCTGAACGAGCGCATCGACCTGGCTCAAGCCGAGAGCGTGGCGGATCTCATCGACGCCGCAAGCGCGGAAGCGGCGCGCAGCGCGCTGCGCTCGTTGTCCGGCGCGTTCTCGGCGCGCATCCATGCGCTGGTCGCGGACCTCATCTCCCTGCGCGTGCATGTCGAGGCCTGCATCGACTTTCCCGAAGAGGAGATCGATCCCGCCGATCGCGAGAAGCAGCAGCGCGATCTCGCCACGCTCACCGAAGACCTGAATGCGCTGCTGCGCGAGGCGGGGCAGGGCCTGTTGCTGCGCGAGGGGCTCACCGTCGTCCTGGTGGGTAGGCCGAACGTCGGCAAGTCGAGCCTTCTCAACCGCCTGGCGGGCGAGGAGGTCGCGATCGTGACGCCGATCGCCGGTACCACGCGCGATTACGTGCGCGCGAGCGTGAGCCTTCGGGGAGTGCCCGTGCACCTCATCGACACGGCGGGCCTGCGTGAGGCGCGCGACGAGGTCGAGCGCATCGGCGTAGAGCGCGCGTGGCAGGCGGTGCGCGGCGCCGGGGCGATACTCTTCATCGATGCGGCCGACGAACGCTCGCATGCGGACGCTGCGCTCGCGGAGCGCCTGCCACCCGACGTCCCGAGGGCGCGCGTGACCAACAAGATCGACCTCTCCGGAGAGGCGCCTTCGAGAACCCAGTCCGGCTCCGAGACCCGGCTCCGCCTTTCCGCCAGGACGGGGGAGGGCGTGGAGGCGCTGCGCGAGTGGTTGCTGGAGGTGGCGGGCTGGAAGCCCCATGGCGAGGGGCTCTTCATGGCGCGCGGACGGCACCTGACTGCCTTGAAGGCCGCGTTGCACCACCTCGAAACCGCTTCCAGCCAGCAAGCTTTTGAATTAAAAGCAGAAGAATTGAAGCTGGCACAGCAGGAGCTGGCCCGAGTCACCGGCGAAGTGAGCGCTGACAGCCTGTTAGGGGAGATTTTCTCGCGCTTCTGCATCGGAAAATGAGGTTCCACGTGAAACGCCTGGCCCTGATCGCGCTCCTCGTCGACAGCTTCGGGGCCCCGGGGGCGACCGAGTTCATCGAGATTCACCGGTAACGGCGTTCCACGTGGAACCAGGGGTGGGTCGTGAGGCCCGTTTCCCGTAGAATTCATTTTTCGCCTCGCGGCGCTTCCGCGAGGCGTTTTAAATCCCCATTCCATGGACTTCCCAAAACGATTCGAGGTGATCGTCGTCGGTGGCGGGCATGCCGGCACCGAGGCGGCGTTGGCGTCGGCGCGCTCCGGCGCGCGCACACTCCTGCTCACCCATGCCATCGACCTCCCTCACCAAGTGGCCCTTGCCGATGCCGCCGATCGACGGGTTGCAGGACATCTGGCCCAGCGTCTCGAT
>JBKJTM010000038.1:0-16576 GCA_046590805.1 Usitatibacter sp. | reverse complement strand
GCGCGAACTCGTAGAGCGTGCGCGCGCGCCTCTCGCGATGCGAGGCGACGCGCGCCTGGTAGCGCAGTCCTCCCGCCATCTGCCCGATGACGACGCTCACCGCGAGCATCACCGCGTAGGTGAGGTAGTGCTGCACGTCCGCGGGGAGGAAGGCGAACTTCGGCGGCACGAAGAAGAAGTCGAAGGCGAGCACGTTGAGGACCGCGGCCACGATCGAGGGACCGCGGCCCCACTGCACGCCCACCAGCACCACCACCAGCATGTAGAGCATGGCGATGTTGGCGAGGTCGAAGTTGCCGGCGAGCGTCGCCATCAGCAGCGTGGTGCCGAGGCAGACGAGCGCGGTCCACAGGTAGCGCAGGCGCTTCTCCGCGCGGCGCGGGCTGGGCCCCTCGCTCGCCACCGTGGGGGCAGGCACCGCGCTGCCCGCTTCGCCGCGGCCGATCTCGACCACGTCGAGGTCGTTTCCCGCCTTGGCGAGCGTCTCCCTCAGCGGCACCTGGAACGGCAGCGGCGCGGCGTTGCTGCGCCCGACCACGAGGGTCGAGATGTTGTGGTCGCGCGCGTAATCCACGATCGCTTCGGGGATGTCGTTGCCGGTGAGGATCGCGGTGCGCGCGCCCAGCTGCTCGGCGAGGCTCACCACCGCGAGGATGCGGCCGCGCTCGCCCGCCTCGAGGCGCTGCAGCTGCGGGGTCTCGACGTAGACGGCGGTCCAGTCCTCGTCCAGTTGCCCGGCGAGGCGCGCTGCGCTGCGCACCACGTGCTCGGCGCCCTGCCCGGGGCCGATGCAGACCAGGATGCGGCCGTGGGTCTTCCAGGTTTCCTTGATCGCCTTGTCGGCGCGATAGCGCTGGACCTCGTCCTCGACCACGTCGGCCACGCGCCGCAGCGCGATCTCGCGCAGCGCGAGGAGGCTGCCCTTGCGGAAGAAGCGCCCCTCGGGGCCGTGGTTCACGTGCCCGACCGGGACCCGGCCTTCCTTCAGCCGGAGGAGCAGCTCGTCGGCGGACATGTCGACCATGATGGTCTCGTCGGCGGTGTCGAAGAACGTGTCGGGCACCGTCTCGGGCTCGGGGATGCCGGTGATCTCCGCCACCACGTCGTTCAGGCTCGCCAGGTGCTGCACGCTCATCGTCGTGTAGACGTCGATGCCGCCCGCGAGGAGCTCGTCCACGTCGTTCCAGCGCTTCGGGTGGCGCGAGCCGGGCGGGTTGGAATGCGCGAGGTCGTCGATCACGAGGGTGTCCGGCGCGCGCGCGAGCGCCGCGTCGAGCGAGAGCTCGCGCTCGGCCTGCGGCAGGCGCTCGAAGCCGGCGGCGAGCGCCTCGTCCTCGCCCTTGCCGTGCAGGTCGAGGACGCCGATCACCACGTCGCCGCCCGCCTCCTTCATGCGGCGCGCGGCGCCCAGCATCGCGCCCGTCTTGCCGGCGCCGGGAAAGGCGCCGAAGAAGATCTTCAGCTTGCCGCGTCGCGTTCCTTCAGGCATCCGCGATTCTAGCTAGAATGCGGGATGGACGACGCCCTCCTGATGGCGCGTACGCAGTTCGGCATCAACATCGGGTTCCATATCCTCTTCCCGACGCTGACGATCGCGCTCGCGTGGTTCCTGCTCGGCTTCCGCATCCAGTACCAGCGCACCCGCGATCCCGCCTGGCTCGCGACCTACAAGCTGTGGGTGAAGGTGTTCGCGCTCAGTTTCGCCATGGGCGTCGTCTCGGGTGTCACGATGTCGTTCCAGTTCGGCACCAACTGGCCGGGCTACATGAACAAGGTCGGCGCGATCGCAGGACCCCTCCTCGCCTACGAGGTCCTCACCGCGTTCTTCCTCGAAGCGACCTTCCTCGGCGTGATGCTGTTCGGCATGAACCGCGTGCCGGACTGGGTGCACATCACCGCGACCGCGCTGGTCGCGTTCGGCACCACGATGTCGGCGTTCTGGATCCTGGCGCTCAACTCGTGGATGCAGACGCCGGCGGGCCACGTGTTCCAGGACGGGCAATGGATCGCGAAGGACTGGATCGCGGTGATCTTCAATCCGTCGTTTCCCTATCGCCTCACGCACATGCTGATCGCCTCGGGGCTCACCGCGGCCTTCGTCGTGGCGGGACTGTCGGCGTGGCGGTTGCTGCGCGCCCCGGCGGACGCCAGCGCGGCGAAGACGCTGCGCGCGGGGCTGGTGGTGGGCGCGATCCTCATCCCCGCGCAGATCGTGGTCGGAGACCTCCACGGGCTCAACACCCTGAAGCACCAGCCCGCCAAGATCGCCGCGATGGAAGCGATCTGGCACACCGAGCGCGGAGCGCCGCTGGTCCTGTTCGCGATCCCCAACGAGGTGACGCGCAGCAACGACTATGCGATCGAGCTGCCCTACGGCGCAAGCCTGATCCTCAAGCACGAGCTCAACGGCGAGCTGAAGGGGCTGAACGAGTTCGGCGAGGACCGCCCGGCGGTGGCGCCGCTCTTCTTCGGCTTCCGGCTGATGGTCGGGATCGGCATCCTGATGCTCGCGGTGTCGTGGTGGGGCACGTGGATCACGCGCGCCGGCCGCGCCGCGCCGCGCTGGATGCTGTGGGTGTTCGCCGCGATGACCTTCTCCGGCTGGATCGCGACCCTCGCCGGATGGATCGTGACCGAGGTCGGGCGCCAGCCCTGGCTGGTGCAGGGAATACTGCGCACGCGCGACGCCGTGGGTGAGGTGAGCAGCGCGCAGCTGGGCGCGAGCCTCACCGGCTACATCCTCACCTACTCGGGCCTTTTCCTCGCCTACATGGTGGTGCTCACCCACATTGCGGGCAAGGGCGCCGCGACCGATCCACCCCCCTCGTCGCACGCGGCCGCCGTCGCCCCGAAGGCGGCCTGAGACATGGACCTGCTGCCGCTCGTCTTCATGGCGCTGATGGGACTCTCGGTGCTGGCCTACGTGGTGCTCGACGGCTACGACCTCGGCGTCGGCATGCTGATGCCGGCGGCGACCGAGGAGGAGCAATCGGTGATGGTCGCCTCCATCGGCCCCTTCTGGGACGCGAACGAGACCTGGCTGGTGCTCGGCATCGGCATCCTGCTTTCGGCGTTTCCGATGGCCCACGGCATCGTGCTCACCGCCCTCTACCTGCCGGTGGTGGCGATGCTGATCGGCCTCATGCTTCGCGGCGTCGCCTTCGAGCTGCGCATCAAGGCGCTCGGCTGGCACCGCGAGCTCTGGAACTGGCTCTTCTGGGCGGGCTCCTTCATCGCATCCTTCTTCCAGGGCGTGATGCTCGGGCGCTACATCACCGGCTTCGAGCCGGGGATCGGCTACTGGCTCTTTGCGGTCACCGTCGGCGCGAGCCTTTGCGGCGGCTACGTGCTGCTCGGGGCCACGTGGCTCATCCTCAAGACCGAGGGCGCGTTGCGCAGGAAGTCGATCGCCTGGGCGCGCTGGGGCTTGCTCTGGGTGGGCCTCGGTTTCGCGCTGGTGAGCCTCGCCACGCCTCTCGTGAGCGCCACGGTGCGCGACAAGTGGTTCGATTTCCCGCGCACGCTCGTGCTGATGCTGCTGCCCCTGGCGACGCTCGCGGCGGCGGCGTGGCTGTGGAAGGTGACCGGCGAGATGAAGGCGGGGGCGGCTGGCCGCGACGGGCGGCCATTCGCGGCCGCGACCGCGATCTTCACGCTCGCCTTCGCGGGCCTCGCGTACAGCATCTTTCCCTACGTGGTGATCGATCGCCTCACCCTCTGGGAGGCGGCGGCGCATCCCTCCGCGCTCAAGGTGCTGTTCATCGGCGCCGCGGTGGTGCTGCCGTTCATCGTGGGCTACACGGTGGTCGCGTACCGGATCTTCGGCGGGAAGGCGCGGGCCGGGCTGTACGACTGAAGCGCGGGCCGCCCGGGCGGGCGCTACCTCACGCGCGCGCGGATCAGGAACTTCTCGCACTCCGCCGGCGGCATTGGGCGGCCGAAGAAGAAGCCCTGCATCTCGTCGCAGGCGTGCTCCTTGAGGAAGTCGCACTGCGGCTGCGTCTCGACGCCCTCGGCCACCACCTTGAGGTGCAGGCTGTGGCCGAGCGAGATGATCGCCTTGGCGATCAGGCCGTCGTCGGCCCCTCCGGTGGCGTTGATGTCGCGCACGAACGAGCCGTCGATCTTGAGCGCGTTCAGCGGCAGCCTTCGCAGGTACGAGAGGCTCGAGTAGCCGGTGCCGAAGTCGTCCACCGAGAGCCGCACGCCGAGCGTGCGCAGGGACTGCAGCGTGGCGATCACGTTCTCGGCGTCCTGCATCACCATGCTTTCGGTGAGCTCCAGCTCGAGGTGGTCCGCCATGCCGGTCTCGACCACCACCTCGCCCACCAGGCGCGCGAGGCCGCCGGCCCACAGCTGGCGCGCCGAGAGGTTCACGGATACCACGATGGGCAGGTAGCCCGCGCGGCGCCACTCGGCCGCCTGGGCGCAGGCGTGGCGCAGCACCCATTCGCCGATCGGCACGATCAGCCCCGTCTCCTCGGCGAGCGGGATGAAGCGGTCGGGCACGATGAGCCCGCGCTCCGGGTGCTCCCAGCGCACCAGCGCCTCGACGGCGTCGACCACGCCGGTCTTCAGGTTCACCCGCGGCTGGTAGAGCAGGCGCAGCTCCTTCCTCTCGATCGCGCGCCTCAGGCTCTGCTCCATCGACAGGCGCTCGTTGGCGAGCTCGTTCATCTCCGCGGTGAAGAACTGGAACGTGTTGCGGCCCTGCGACTTCGCCCGATACATCGCGGCGTCGGCGTTCTTGAGCAGCGTCTGCACGTCGGGGCCGTCCTGCGGAAAGAGGCTGATGCCGGCGCTGCAGGTGACGTGGATCTCGCGACCGCTCACCTGCATCGGCTCGCTCACCTTGCTGATGATGCGGCGCATGGTGCGGAAGATCAGGTCCTCGCGCGTCTGGTCGTTCAGGATCAGCACGAACTCGTCGCCCCCGAGGCGCGCCACGGTATCGCCCTCGCGCACCGCGCTCTCGAGCCGCTCGCCCACGTGGCGCAGCACCTCGTCGCCGAAGTTGTGGCCGAGGGAGTCGTTGATCACCTTGAAGTGGTCGAGGTCCATGAAGACCACCGCCACCGAGCGCACGTTCCTCTGCGCGAACACCGCCTGGCGGAGGCGATCGTGCAGCAGGTGGCGGTTGGGGAGCCCGGTGAGCGCGTCGAAGTTGGCCTGGCGCTCGAGCTCCTCCTGGTAGCGCTTCCTCTCGATGGAATACTGCATCGCGCGCAGCAGCAGCTCGCGGTCGATCTTTCCCTTCACCAGGTAGTCCTGCGCGCCGCTCTTCACCGCGTAGAGCGCGAGCTGCTGGTCGTCGTTGCCCGAGAGCACGATGATCGGCACCTTGGGCGAGTGCGCATACACCTTGGCGAAGGTGTCCAGCCCGTGGCTGTCGGGCAGCGAGAGATCGAGGAGCACGAGCCCGGTCTGCTTCTGCGACAGCGCTTCGAGGCCGCGCGACAGGCGGTCCACGCAGCGCAGGCGGAAGGGCGCCGCCGGCTCTTCGGCGAGCATCTCCTGGATGAGGCGCGCGTCGCCCGGGTTGTCCTCGATGAGGAGGACGCCGTGCCCGGCCTCTTCGGCTTTCACCCTACTTGCCCGGGGGAAGCGTGACCACAGTGAGCCAGAAGCGGTCGATCGACTGCACCACGACGATGAACTTGTCGAGGTCGACGGGCTTGGTCACGAAGCAGTTGGCGTGCAGGTCGTAGCTCTTCAGCACGTCCTCCTCTGCCTTCGACGTGGTGAGGATCACCACCGGGATCTTGCGCAGGTCCTCGTCGCCCTTGATCTCGGAGAGCACCTCGCGGCCGTCCTTCTTCGGCAGGTTCAGGTCCAGCAGGATGATGTCCGGGCGCGGGGCGCCGGCGTGCTTGCCGCGGCGGTTGAGGAAGTCGAGCGCGTCGACGCCATCCTGCGCCCAGTGCAGGTTGTTGTAGACCTTGCCCTCCTTCAGCGCCTCCTTGGTGAGGCGATAATCGCCGGGATTGTCCTCCACCAGGAGGATCTCGACCGGCTCGCCTGCGTTGCGGATCATGGGCTTTCGTCCTTTGGTTTGCGCGCGATGGTGAATCCGAAGGTGCATCCGTGCCCGGGCTCGGACTCGACCCAGATGCGCCCGCCATGCCGCTCGACGATCTTCTTGCAGATCGCCAGCCCGATGCCGGTGCCCGGGTAGTCGGCCTTGTTGTGCAGGCGCTGAAACATCATGAAGATGCGGTCGGCGTACTGGGTGTCGAGGCCGATGCCGTTGTCCTTCACGGAGAACACCCAGACGTCGTTCCGGGTCTCGCCCTCGACGTGGATCTCCGGGGGCTCGGCGCCGCGGAACTTGAGCGCGTTGCCGACCAGGTTCTGGAACAGCTGCGTCAGCTGGTTCGCGTCGGCGATCACCCGGGGCATCTCGCCCTGCGTCACCTTCGCGCCGCTCTCCTCGCGCGCGACGCGCAGGTTGGCGAGCCCCTTGGCGAGGGCCACGCTGCTGTCGGTGGGCTGGAGGTCGCGGCCGCGCGTGCCGACGCGCGAGTACTCGAGGAGGTCCTCGATCAGCTGCTTCATGCGCGTCGCGCCATCGACGATGAAGTTCATGAAATCCTTGGCGTCGCCCTCGAGGGTTGGGCCATAGCGGCGCTCGAGGAGCTGGGTGTAGCTGGAGATCATGCGCAGCGGCTCCTGCAGGTCGTGCGAGGCCACGTAGGCGAACTGCTGCAGCTCCTCGTTGGAGCGCGTGAGCTCGCGCGCCTTCGCCTCGAGGAGGTCGTGCGCCGTGCGCAGCTCGGCCTCGCTGTTGCGCCGCCGGGTGATGTCGCGCCCCACGCCGCGGTAGCCGCGGAAGCGCCCGAGGTCGTCGAAGATCGGCTGCCCGCTCACCGAGACCCAATGGCTGCTGCCGTCCAGGTCGCGGCGGCCGAACTCGAAGTCGCGGAACGGCTTCCTCTGCAGCAGCATCTCGCGATGCGCGGCGAGCCCCTCGGCCGAGATGCCCACCAGGTCCAGCTCCCAGCGGCGCTTGCCGATGAAGTGCTGGGCGGGCATGCCGAGCGCTCCGAGCACGCCGCCCGACATCGAGGTGAAGCGCAGCTCCTCGTCCTGCTCCCAGTACCAGTCGGAGGAGAGCTCGGTCAAGCTGCGGAACCTGGCCTCGCTCTCGCGCATCGCCGCCTCGGCCTGGCGGCGCAGCATCAGCTGCCCGATCTGCTGGCCGACCCCCATGGTCACGTCGAGGAGCCATTCGTCGCGGCTGCGCGCCTCGCGGCTGAAGAACTCCATCGCGCCCAGCACACGCTCGCCCACGATTACCGGCATCGCCACGGCGCCGCGCAATCCCGCCGCGCGGGCGAGCGGTGCGCGCAGGAAGTCGGCCTTCTCGGTCACGTCGGCGACCCAGGTCGAGGTGCCGGTGGCGAGCACCTCGCGGATGAGGCCGCTCCTGCCCGGGACGAAGGTCGCGCGCGCGCTCGCGTCGAGGAACTCGCGGATCGAGTCGTCGGCGAGGCTCCAGGTCTCGACGCAGTGCAGGCGGTTCTCGGCCTCGTCCAGGCTCCAGCGCGCCCCGCACGCCCAGTCGAGGCGCTCGCACATCACCTGGATGATGCCGCGGATCGCCTCGTGCAGCGATTGCGGGCTCGCCATGTGGCGCGCCACCGCGTGCTCGATCGCCTGGCGCTGCTCGGAGCGCTTGCGGTCGGTGATGTCGACGATGGTGCCGATGAGGCCGGTGGCCTCGCCCTCCGGGGGGCCGAAGGTCGCCTTGTAGTAGAGCGTGTGGCGCTCGCGCCCGTCGCGGGTGGTGACCGGGATCTCGTAGGATTGGGTGCCGGGCCGCGCCCACAGCGCCTCGTCCATCGCCTGGTGGCGCTGCGCGATCAGCGGCGAGTCGCGGTAGAGGTCCGCCAGCCTCCCGCCCACCATCTCGCCGCGCTCGACGCCGAAGAACTGCTCCCAGGCGCGGTTCACGCCGAGATAGCGCCCGTCGCGAGCCTTGAAGAAAACCGGGATCGGCAACCCCTCGATCAACTGCTGGGCAATGCGCAGCTGGTCGGGGAGCGCCTTGCCCGACGAATCCAGCACCGCCAGCACCGAGGCGACGTCGGGTTGCTGCATCGAGACTCCTCTGTACTGAGCCGCGTCGACCTCGGCCTCTCGTGATGGAGGAACTGTAGCGCTATTTCTCTATGAGATGCTTCTTCTCTTTCACGTCCTTCCAGGCGTCCGCGTCAGGGGGGGCGGGCTTCCTCTCGACGATCGGCTTCCAGAGCTTGGCGAGCTCGGCGTTGAGGGCGGTGAACTCCTTCTGCGGCACCGGCACGTCGTCCTCGGCGAAGATCGCCTCCACCGGGCACTCCGCCACGCACAGGGTGCAATCGATGCACTCGTCTGGGTCGATCACCAGCATGTTCGGGCCCTCGCGGAAGCAGTCGACGGGACAGACGTCGACGCAATCGGTGTACTTGCACTTCACGCAGGACTCGGTGACCACGTACGTCATGGAAATGCCTTTCGAAAAGCCCTCGCGGCGGGGAAAAAGGACCGTCATTTTAGCCCTTTTGCCTGTCCGCCCCGGTTTGGTCTACGATTACCCATCCCTACCGCCCCGCGCTCCAATCCCCCCGGGCGAAACCCAAAGAAATCATCCAGCGAGGCGCCAAGTGGCAGAGAAGATCGTTCACATCACCGACGACACGTTCGAATCCGAGGTGCTGCAATCGCAGACTCCGGTCCTGGTGGATTACTGGGCCGAGTGGTGCGGCCCCTGCAAGATGATCGCCCCAGCGCTGGACCAGATCGCCTCCGAATACCAGGGGCGGCTCAAGGTGGCGAAACTCAACATCGACGAGAACCAGTCGACGCCTCCCAAGTACGGCATCCGCGGCATCCCGACCCTGATGCTCTTCAAGAATGGCGCGGTCGAGGCGACCAAGGTCGGCGCGCTGTCCAAGACGCAGCTCGCCGCCTTCATTGACAGCAATATTTGAAAACGCTACCCTGATATCCGTCCTGGCTGTTCGCTCGAACAGCATTAGCGGGTTCTCGCAGCATCCCCTTCGCAGCCAGGCCGATCCCCCCAGCACGTTTCGCCGGCCCGTGAGGTCATCCGGGCCCGTCCACACACCCACACCTCCAGGCAGGTCCGCTGCATGTACTTATCAGAACTCAAGCTGAAGCACGTCTCCGAGCTCGTCGACATGGCGATCGCCGGCGAGCTTGAGGGCGCGAACCGCCTGCGCAAGCAGGAGCTGGTGTTCGCGCTCCTCAAGCACCAGGCGAAGAAGGGCGAGGCGATCTTCGGCGACGGCACGCTCGAAGTCCTCCAGGACGGCTTCGGCTTCCTGCGCTCGCCGGACACCTCCTACCTCGCCGGGCCGGACGACATCTACGTCTCCCCCTCGCAGATCCGCCGCTTCAACCTGCACACCGGCGACTCGATCGTCGGTGAAATCCGCACGCCCAAGGACGGCGAGCGCTATTTCGCGCTCGTCAAGGTGGATACGGTCAACGGCGAGCCGCCCGAGAACGCCAAGACCAAGATCCTGTTCGAGAACCTCACGCCGCTGCATCCGGACCAGCCGATGCAGCTGGAGCGCGACATCAAGGCCGAGGAGAACCTGACCGGCCGGGTGCTCGACATCATCGCGCCCATCGGCAAGGGCCAGCGCGGCCTCATCGTCTCGCCGCCCAAGGCGGGCAAGACGGTGCTCATGCAGCACATGGCGCACGCGATCACCGCGAACCATCCGGAAGCCGTCCTGATCGTGCTGCTGATCGACGAGCGGCCCGAGGAAGTGACCGAGATGAGCCGCACGGTACGCGGCGAGGTGGTGGCCTCCACCTTCGACGAGCCCGCAACCCGCCACGTCCAGGTGGCCGAGATGGTGATCGAGAAGGCCAAGCGCCTGGTCGAGCACAAGAAGGACGTGGTGATCCTGCTCGACTCGATCACGCGCCTCGCCCGCGCCTACAACACCGTGGTCCCCGCCTCGGGCAAGGTGCTCACGGGCGGCGTGGATTCCAACGCCCTGCAGCGCCCGAAGCGCTTCTTCGGCGCCGCCCGCAACATCGAGGAAGGCGGCTCGCTCACCATCATCGCCACCGCGCTCATCGATACCGGCTCGCGCATGGACGACGTGATCTACGAGGAATTCAAGGGCACCGGCAACATGGAGATCCACCTGGATCGCCGCATGGCCGAGAAACGCATCTACCCCTCGCTCAACGTGAACCGCTCCGGCACCCGGCGTGAGGAACTGCTGATCGCCCCGGAAATCCTGCCCAAGGTCTGGATCCTCCGGAAGCTCCTTTTCGGCATGGACGAGCTCGAGGCAACCGAATTCCTGCTGGATAAATTACGCGCCACCAAGAACAACGACGAGTTTTTCAACTCAATGAAGAAGGGGTGACGCGCAAGCAGCTCGTCGTCCCCGCGTAGGCGGGGGCGACAAAATCGGTGCCGAAGAGCGTCACCCCGGCAATAAGCCGGCCAGTTTTCCCGCCGGTTTGGCGGCTCCGCGCAAAAAACCCTGTCCGCTCAAGGGCCTGCCGCATCACAAGGTCCGGTAACAACCCCTTGCTTTGATTGGGGTTTTCGGGGATAATTGGCGATTCTCAGGGCCGAATTGGAGTTCGCGCCCACCCACAAGGCGACAGAGACAAATGAAAGACGGCATCCACCCCAACTACCGCGAAGTCGTGTTCCTCGACACCAGTTGCGATTTCGGCTTCGTGACCCGCTCCACGGTCGCGACCAACGAGACCATCAAGTGGAAGGACGGCAAGGAGTATCCGGTCTACAAGATCGAGATCTCGGCCGAGTCCCATCCCTTCTACACCGGCAAGCAGAAGATCGTGGATACCGCCGGTCGCGTGGACAAATTCAAGAAGCGCTACGCCCGCAAGGGCGCCGCGAAGGCGGCCGAGTAATCTCCGCCCTCACCGGCCAGAAAGGCAGCCTGATGGCTGCCTTTTTTGTTGGCGCCTACCATTGCGCATGACCTGGGACCTGACCCCGAGCCGCATCGCGTACGACGGCACCCGCACGCCGCTCAAGACCACGCTCTTCGTGGTGGTGTGCCTGGCGTGGCTGCTGCCCGGGCTGGTGGGCCACGATCCCTGGAAGGTCGACGAGGCGCTGGTGTTCGGCGCGGTGGCGGAGATGCTGCGCTCGGGCGACTGGCTGGTTTTCCGCCTCGCCGGGGAGCCCTTCTTCGACAAGGCGCCGCTCTTCTTCTGGGTGGCGGGGGCATTCGCCAAGGCGCTCGGCGGGTTCCTCGCCCTGCACGACGCGGCGCGCCTGTCGGCCGGATTTTTCATGGCGGCGACGCTCGCGATGCTGGCGGCCGCGTGCTTCGAGCTGATGGGCGCGCGCGCGGTGCGCATCGGGGTCCTCCTCTTCCTCGGCTCGCTCGGCCTGCTCATCCGCGCCCACGAGATGACGACGGACCTGGCCGGCCTCGCGGGAATCGCCCTGGGACTCCACGGGCTCGCGCTCGCGTTGCGGCGCCCGATCGCGGGTGGCGCCACGCTCGGCGCCGGCATGGGCGTCGCCTTCCTCGGCGACGGCTTCCTGCCCCTCGGGATGCTGGTGGCGGCGGCGGCGGCGCTGCCGCTCGCGGGGCGTTGGTGGCGCAGCCGGGGATACCTGCTCACCGTCGGCACCGCCCTGCTTTGCGCGACACCGCTGCTTCTGCTCTGGCCCGCGATGCTCTGGCTGTCGGCGCCCGCGACGCTGCCGGTCTGGCTCGACCACGCGACCTCGTCGCGCTGGAACGAGGGCGACGGGTTCGGCATCCTCTATTTCCTGAAGATCCTGCCCTGGTACGCGTGGCCGGCGTGGCCGCTCGCGGCATGGTCATTGTGGCGCTCCCGCAGGACGCTCGCCGAGCGCCCCGCCCTGATGCTGCCCCTGGTGGCCTTTCTCGCGTTCCTCGCGATGGTGAGCATCCTCGGCGAGTCGCGCGAAGTGAACGCGATGCCGCTGCTGCTGCCGCTGGCGCTCCTCGGCGTGGCCGAAGTCGAGACGGTGCCGCGTGGCGCCGCGAGCGCGCTCGACTGGTTCGGGATGACGACCTTCTTTCTGCTGGCGTCGCTCATCTGGCTGGGCTGGGGCGCGGCGATCACCGGCAAGCCGGAGTTCGCGGCGCTCTGGCTGCAGAAGGAGGTGCCCGGATTCGTCTACCGCTTCGACTTCATCTCCTTCGCGCTCGCCGCGCTGCTCTCCCTCATCTGGCTGGCCGTGGTGGCGCGGTCGCTGCGCTCGACGCGGCGCGCGATCGTCAACTGGACCGCCGGAATCACGATGGTGTGGATGCTGGTGATGACGTTGGGGGTGCCACTCGTGGACCAGGCGCGCAGCTATCGCGCGGTGGCTTCGCGCATCAAGGAAGCACTCCCTGCGGGCTCGCCCTGCGTGGCCCGCCGCAACGTGGGCGATGCGCAGCGCGCGCTGCTCGACTATTTCGTCGGCCTGCGCACGGTGCGCGAGGAATTCCCGCTGGCGCGCCGCTGCGGGGCGCTGCTGGTGCAGGCGACCCCCTCGCGCCTGCCGCTCGCCGAGGCCGAGTGGCAGGAAATCTGGCGCGGCTCGCGGCCCGGCGACCGCCACGAACTCTTCATCCTCTTCCAGCGGCGCTAGGGAAAGCCGGGGTCAGACCCCAATTTCGTGAACGGTCGTGGCTGGCGAATTCAGCCCGCGCCTGAATCGGGGTCTGACCCCATATCCAGCAGCTCGATCCAGTGGCGCACGGGGCGCGCGGTGCCGGACTGGATATGCGCGAGGCAGCCGATGTTGGCGGTGGCCACCAGGTCCGGGTGGCCGGATTCGAGGGCGTCGACCTTGTTGCGCAGCAGATCCTTCGAGATGCCCGGCTGGAGAAGCGAGTAGGCGCCGGCGGAGCCGCAGCACAGGTGCGCATCCGGCACCGGCGTGAGCGTGAAGCCCGCCGACACCAGGATCTCCTCCACGACGCCACGTATCTTCAATCCGTGCTGCAGGCTGCAGGGCGCGTGGAATGCGACCGCGGGGCGGGAGCGGCCCGGCGCCAACCGCGCCAGCGCATCGCGCTCCGCGGCGACGATCTCCGCAACATCCTTCGCCAGCAGGGTGATGCGCGCGGCCTTGGCGGCATAGGCCGGATCGTCGCGCAGCAGGTGTGCATAGTCCTGGATCATGGTGCCGCAGCCGCTCGCCGTGATCACGATCGCCTCGGCCCCCGCCTCGATATGGGGCCACCAGGCATCGATGTTCGCCTTCACGTAGGCGAGCGCGCGCTGCTGATAGTTGAGGTGGAACGGCACCGCGCCGCAGCAGCCCGCGGCCCCGGCCTCCACGAGCGAGATGCCGAGCCGGTCGAGGACGCGCGCGGTGGCTGCGTTGATCGACGGCGCCATCGAAGGCTGCACGCATCCCGCAAGCACCAGCATGCGGCGCGCATGCCGTGCCTCGGGCCACACGCCCGCGGCCCGCGCCGGCGGAATCTTCGCCGCGAGCGCCGCCGGCAGCAGGAAGCGCAACGCCCGCCCGAGCCCGAGCGCCACGGTGAAAAAACCCCGGGACGGCAACGTACGTGAAAGGATCCAGCGCCGCAGGCGATCCCCCGGCGCGCGCGCCACCTTGCGCTCGACGATGGCACGCCCGATATCCACGAGCTTGCCGTACTCCACCCCCGATGGGCAGGTGGTCTCGCAGGCGCGGCAGGTGAGGCAGCGGTCGAGGTGCAGCTGCGTGCGCTGCGTGACCGGCGCCCCCTCGAGCATCTGCTTCATCAGGTAAATGCGCCCGCGCGGGCTGTCGAGCTCGTCGCCCAGCAGGTTGTAGGTGGGGCAGGTGGCGAGGCAGAAGCCGCAATGCACGCACTTGCGCAGGATGCCGTCGGCCTCCACGCCCTCGGGCGTGTCGCGGATCCAGTCGGCGAGATTCGTCTGCATCAGGTGCCGAACGCCACGATGCCTTCACGCTGCAGGGCGCGCGCCATCGCCGGGCGTTCGGTCATGCGGCGGAAGAAGGGCTCGAGGTTCGTCATGCGATCAGCGCGACGCATTCGGTCAGCACGCCGTCGGGAGTCACGAGCGCCGGCACCTTGGCCTTGGGATTGATCGCGAAGTACTCGGGCTTGCGATGCTCGCCCGCCGCGGTGTCCACGCGCTGCATCTCGAAGTCCACGCCCAGCTCCTCGAGCAGCGTATCGATGATGAGCGAGCAGGAACCGGGGGAGTAGTAGAGCTTGTACATGGCCTAGAAGTCGTACATGCGGCCGACGTTGAAGACGCCGGCGGGATCGAACGCGTCCTTGAGGCGCCGGTGGATCTTGAGGATCGCCGGCTTGAGCGGATGGAAGGCGCCCGCCGCCTTGTCGCCGCCGCGGAAGAGCGTCGCGTGCCCGCCCAGTTTCTCCACCGTCGAGCGGATGGCGAAGGCGTCGAGCTCGGCGCTCACCCAGCGCACGCCGCCGCCCCATTCGACCAGCTGTGGCGCTGACAACGTGAAGGCTTCGGTGGTCTGCGGCAGCGATAGGCGCCAGAGGGGCCGGCCCGCGGCGAAGAACGGCAAACGATGCTCGCGCAGGTCGTTCCAGTATTGCGCGGCGTCGGCGACTTCCGCGCCGCCCATGCGCTTGCGAGCCGCGTCGATCGCGGTACCGGCCCCCGAAAGGCGCACGCGCAGCACGCCCTCCTGCCATGCGGTCGCCGAGAGCGGTAGCGGCTGGCCGGCCCAGCGGTTGGCCTGCTGGATCGCCGCGTCGTCGTCCATCTCGAAGGCGAGCGTGGCTTCCGCGGGCGGCCTTGGCAGGACCTTGAAGGAGATCTCGGTGAGCGCTCCGAGCGTGCCTAGCGCGCCCGCCATCAGGCGCGAGACATCGTAGCCGGCGACATTCTTGATCACCCGCCCGCCGAAGCCCAGGTCCTCGCCCCTGCCGTTCACGATCCGCGTGCCGAGCACGAAATCGCGCACCGAACCGGAGTAGGGTCGCCGCGGCCCCGACAGCCCCGCGGCTACGGTGCCGCCGATGGTGGCGCCTCGCGAGGATTCCGCGCCGAAGTGCGGCGGCTCGAAGGGCAGCATCTGCCGCTCGGCGGCGAGCGCCTGCTCGACCTCGGCGAGCGGGGTGCCCGCGCGCACGGTGAGCACCAGCTCCTTCGGCTCGTAGGCGACGATGCCGGAGTGGCCGCCCATCTCGACCACCTCGCCCGCGGGCTCGCCGCCGTAGAAGTCCTTGCTGCCGCCGCCACGGATGCGGAGCTTCGCCTTGAGGGCCGCGGCATCGGCCACGCGCTCGCAGAGTTCCTTGACGAAGTCGGCGGCCATGATCAGAAACGCGGGATGCCGGGGTGCGGCAGCTCGCCGCCGTGCACGTGCATGCCGCCCCACTCCGCGCAGCGCTTGAGCGAGGGCACCGCCTTGCCGGGATTGAGGATGCCGGCGGGATCGAAGGCCGCCTTCACCGCGTGGAAGGCGGCGATCTCCGGCGCGCGGAACTGCACGCACATCTGGCGCAGCTTCTCGATGCCCACGCCGTGCTCGCCGGTGATCGTGCCGCCCACGGCCACGCAGTGCTCGAGGATGCGCCCGCCCAGCTCCTCGGCGTGCTCGAGCTCGCCGGGGCGCGAAGAGTCATAGAAGATGCACGGGTGGATGTTGCCGTCGCCGGCATGGAAGACGTTGCCCACGGTGAGCCGGTATTCGGCCGCGAGCCGGATGATCTCCTCGAGCACGTCCGGCAGGCAGCGGCGCGGGATGGTGCCGTCGATGGTGTAGTAGTCGGGCAGGATGGTGGCGAGCGCCGTGAATGCGCCCTTGCGCGACTTCCACAGCCGCTCGCGCTCGGCTTCGCTCGCGGCGACGCGCACCTCGGTCGCGCCGCATCGCGAAAGGATCGCGCGCACTTCTTCCAGCGCGGCCCCCGCCTCCTCGGTGCCGCCGTCGACCTCCGCGAGCAGCAGCGCCTCGGCGCCGGTGGGAAATCCCATCGCCATGAAGCGCTCGCACGCCTCGATCACGATGCGGTCCATCATCTCGAGCGCCGCCGGCACGATGCCCGCGCCGATGATCTCGCCCACCGCTTCCGCCGCCTGGCGAACCGATGGGAACGCCGCGAGCAGCGTCTCGGTGCGTTCCGGCAGCGGCAACAGGCGCACCGTCACCCGGGTGATGACGCCCAGGTTGCCCTCGCTGCCGGTGAGCAACGCGAGGAGGTCGTAGCCGGGCGAATCCAGCGCTGCGCCGCCCGCGACGATCACGTCGCCGTCGGCATCGATCGCGCGCACCTCCAGCAGGTTGTGCGTGGTGAGGCCGTACTTGAGGCAATGCACGCCGCCGGAGTTCTCGGCGACGTTGCCGCCGATCGAGCAGATCGACTGGCTGGAGGGGTCGGGCGCGTAGAAGAGGCCGAAGGGCCGGGCCGCATCGGAGACCGCGAGGTTGCGCACCCCCGGTTCCACGGTCGCGGTCCGCGCGAGCGCGTCGACGGCGAGCACCGCGCGCATGCGCGCGAGCACCAGCAGCACGCCATCGCTGCGCGGAATCGCGCCGCCCGAGATGCCGGTGCCGGCGCCGCGCGTCACCACCGGCACGCCGAGGCTGCGGCAC
>JBKJTM010000245.1:0-7221 GCA_046590805.1 Usitatibacter sp. | reverse complement strand
CCCGCCCTGGCCACGAGCGACTCGATGCGCGAGCGCACTTCTCCCGCCTCGAGCGGCGTGAAGCGATTGAAGAGCGGCGCGATCCAGCGCGGGAACGCGACCACCAGGACCAACGTGAAGACCATCCACGCGATCCAGGTATGGAACCACCAGTAGGACCCGGTGCTCCTCACCAGCCAGAAGACCGCCAGCAGGACGGGCGTGCCGATCGCCACCGAGAGGACCATGCCCTTCGCGAAGTCGGCGGCGAAGAGCCGCGGCGTCATCCGGTTGAAGCCGTGGCGCTCCTCGATGGTGAAGGTGCGCCAGAGGTCGAAGGGCAGGGTGGCGAGGGTGCTCGCGAGCAGCACGCCGAAGACGGTGCCCAGGTCGCGCAGCGACCCGTCGCCGAGGAGGCGCGCCGAGAGCGCATCGATCGCCGCGAGCCCGCCGCCCAGCGTGAGAGCGAGCAGCACGAAGCCATCGACCGCCGCGGTCTCGATCAGCGCGAGGCGCTGCTTCTCGAGCGTGTAGTCGGCCGCCTTGCGGTGCGCGTCCAGCGGGATGATCGCGGCGAAGTCCGCGGGCACGCTCTCGCGGTGCAGGGCCACGTGGCGCGCCTGCCGCAGCCCGAGCCAGGTCCTCCACGCGAGCGCGGCGAGCACGAAGACGGCGAATACGAGAGAGAAGGTGGGTGCGCTCACGCGGTATGATGCGGTGCGGGCGAAATTCTTCGTCCGCACCTCGAAAACTTCCCGATTCTATGGCACAGGACAAGACCCCGCTGGTCTGGGTAGACATGGAGATGTCGGGCCTCGTTCCCGAGCGCGAGCGCATTCTCGAGGTGGCGCTGGTGGTGACCGACGCCGAGCTCAACACCATCGCCGAGGCGCCGGTCTACGTGATCCACCAGCCCGACGAGATCCTCGATGCCATGGACTCGTGGAACCGGTCCACCCACGGCAAGTCGGGCCTGATCGACAAGGTCCGCGCCTCGACGTTCACCGAGGCCGATGTCGAGGCGCGCATCGTCGAGTTCCTGAAGCCTCTGGTCGCCGAGCGCGCCGCGCCGCTCGCGGGCAACACCGTGCACCAGGACCGCCGCTTCATGGCGCGCTACATGCCGCTCTTCGACGCGTACCTGCACTACCGCATCGTCGACGTCTCCACGCTGAAGGAGCTCGCGCGGCGCTGGAATCCGGAGGTGCTGGCGGGAGTGGCGAAGGAAGGCAAGCACGAGGCGCTGGCCGACGTCTACGAATCGATCGAAGAGCTGCGCCATTACCGGCGCACGTTCCTCGCCCCGACACCGCCCACGCTCCAGACCTAGGCCTGCGCCCAGTCCCGCGAGCGTTCCACCGCGCGTTTCCACTGCGCCAGGCGCCCTGCCGCGGCATCGCGCGACAGGGTCGGCTCGAAGATGCGATCGCACGACCACAGCGCCGCGATTTCCGACTCGTCCCTCCAGAAGCCGACCGCCAGGCCCGCCAGGTACGCCGCGCCGAGCGCGGTGGTCTCGGTGACCTTCGGCCGCACCACCGGCACGCCCAGCAGGTCCGCCTGGATCTGCATCAGCAGGTTCGAGGCTGTGGCGCCGCCATCGACGCGCAGTTGCGTGAGGGCGAGCCCCGAATCGGCGCTCATCGCCTCGATCAGCTCCGCGCTCTGGAAGGCGATCGCCTCGAGGGTCGCGCGCGCGAGGTGCGCGCGCGTGGTGCCGCGGGTGATGCCGACGATGGTGCCCCGGGCGTGGGGATCCCAGTAGGGCGCGCCCAGTCCCGATAGCGCCGGGACGAAATGGACCCCGCCGCCGTCCGGCACCGTGGCGGCGAGCGCATCCATGTCGGAGGCGCGCTCGATGATCCCCAGCCCGTCCCGCAGCCACTGGATCGCCGCTCCCGCGATGAACACGCTGCCCTCCAGCGCATAGGCGGTATTGCCGCCGCGCTGCCACGCGACGGTCGTGAGGAGGCGATTGCGCGAGGCGGCGGGCGTGGCGCCGGTGTTCATCAGCAGGAAGCACCCGGTGCCGTAGGTGTTCTTCGCCATGCCCGGCTGGTGGCAAGCCTGGCCGAAGAGCGCGGCCTGCTGGTCGCCGGCAATGCCGGCCACGGCGATGCCGTCGGGCAATCCCTCGCAGCGTGTCGTGGCGGCCCGGCCACTGGAGGCAACTACGCGCGGCAGCACGGCGCGCGGGATTCGCAGCAGGCCCAGCAGCTCGTCGTCCCAATCGAGCGCGTGGATGTCGAAGAGCAGCGTGCGCGACGCGTTCGAGACGTCGGTCACGTGTTCCGCGCCGCCGCTCAGGTTCCATGCCAGCCAGGAATCGATGGTGCCGAAGGCGAGCTCGCCGCGCTCCGCGCGCTCGCGCGCCCCGGCAACGTGGTCGAGCAGCCACTCCAGCTTGGTCCCGGAGAAGTAGGCGTCCAGCAGCAGCCCGGTCTTCGCCGCGAAGAGCGGCTCGTGCCCCGCCTGTCGCAGAGCGTCACATCGCGACGCGGTACGTCGGTCCTGCCATACGATCGCGTGCGCCACCGGGCGCCCGGTGGCGCGATCCCAGAGCACGGTGGTCTCGCGCTGGTTGGTGATTCCGAGGGCGGCCACGTCGCCTGCGCGCAGACCCGCCGCGGCCAGCGCCTGGGAGGCCACGTCCCGCTGGGTGCGCCAGATTTCCTCGGCGTCGTGCTCCACCCAGCCCGGCTGGGGGAAGATCTGGCGGAATTCTTGCTGAGCTGTAGCAAGGACCCTTCCGTCGGGACCGAAAGCGATGGCGCGCGAGCTGGTTGTGCCCTGATCCAGGGCAAGTACGGCCTTCATCGTGGAAATGGCCCGGATTCCTTTGGCTCCGGGGGCGATCATAAGTTAAAATTACAGCGGCACAGCCGGGAATCGCCAGGAGAGTACCCGTGGGACTTCTAGACGATCTGAAGAAACAGGCCGACGCACTCAAGGCCAACGAGGTGGACAAGACGGAGAGCCTGCGCTCCTCCGCCGTTGCCGTCGACCACTCGTTGCGCCGGTCGTTCCTGTATCTGAACGATCTCGGCAAGCAGCTGAACGTGGTGCAAATGCCGAGCCCGTTCAAGTACGACCTGCCGACGGTGGGCCCGATCGACGGCCTGGTTATCAAGGACTTCTTCTGCGACTTCCGCTCGAAGCACTTCATCGACAAGGACTATTACGGTGAGGTCCATGTGGCCTACCGCGCCTGGTCGGACAAGGTGCTCACGATCAAGAAGGGTCCGGACGAGATGGAGAAGTTCCGCGACATCCTCTGGCAGAACAACCTCGAGCACTCGAGCGAGCAGTTCCGCGACAACCGCAAGGTGATCACGCACGAGGTCTTCAAGGTCAAGTGCGACCTGCGCGTGCAGGCCAAGATCGAGGGCAACCACGAGACCTCGCGCCTGAAGATCGTCTCCAAGAACGTGGGCGGCCTGCAGGTGGACCTCTTCAACCTGATGGCGCTCGAGGCGAACGACAAGGCGATCGAGGAGTTCGCCAAGTACTTCATCGGGCGGCCGAACGGGTGGGAGGAGCTGAACAAGCGCTCGGTCCTCAACCAGAAAACGGCGGCGCCGCCGCCGCGGCAGCCCCGCGCCGAGCCGCAGTACCTGAACCAGAAGGCGGCGCCCCCGCAGGCCCCGGCCGAAGAGAAGCGCGGCCTGCTGGGCTCGATCAAGTCGATCCTCAAGAAAGAGCTGTAAGCGGGCCACGGCGGTGCTTGCGGTCCTCGCTTTCGCGTGATGGACGAACAGGACGCCATCCGGCCGCACATCAAGGTGTTCCTGAACCGGCAGCAGGTCGGGTCGATCGCGGCGGCGTTCACCCCCTCGGACGAGGTCCTGGTGGCGGCGGCGCTGTCGGGCGGCGGAGGCTCGTTGTAAGATGACCGTCGCTTTCCATACCTAAAATCGACGGTTCCGAGGAGATCCTGATCATGATCCGCAAATCCCTGCTGGCGGCCCTGGCCCTCGCATTCGCGACGACGGCCCAGGCGCAGACCGAAATACAGTTCTGGCACTCGATGGGCGGCGCGCTCGGTGACAAGGTGAACGAGCTCGCCAACAAGTACAACGCGAGCCAGAAGGACTACAAGGTGGTCCCGACCTTCAAGGGCACCTATCCCGAGTCGATGACCGCGGCGATCGCCGCCTACCGTGCCGGCAACGCGCCCCACGTCCTGCAGGTCTTCGAGGTCGGCACCGCGACCATGATGGCCGCCAAGGGCGCGGTCGTGCCGGTGTACAAGCTGATGAAGGACGCCGACGAGCCGTTCGATCCCAAAGCCTACCTGGGCCCGGTCGCGGGCTATTACACCGACTCGAAGGGCAACATGCTGTCGTTCCCCTTCAACAGCTCCACGGCGATCTTCTACTGGAACAAGGACGCCTTCAAGAAGGCGGGCCTGGACCCCAACAAGCCGCCGAAGACGTGGAAGGAAGTGGTCGCGGCGGCGGAAAAGCTCAAGGCCTCGGGCCACGCGTGCGCGTACACCACCTCCTGGCCCTCGTGGGTCCACGTCGAGAATTTCTCGGCATGGCACAACGTGCCCATCGGCACCAAGGACAACGGGCTCGCCGGGCTGGACACGCATTTGCAGATCAACAGCCCGCTGCACGTGCGCCACCTGACGATGCTGAGCGATCTCGCCAAGCGAGGCATGTTCAGCTACGCCGGCCGCACCAACCAGGGCGGCGCCAAGTTCACCAGCGGTGAGTGCGCCATGCTGACCGAGAGCACCGGGGGTCAGGCCAACGTGCGTCGCGGCGCCAAGTTCGACTGGGCGGTCACGCAGATCCCGTACTGGGATGACGTGCAGGGCGCCCCGCAGAACGCCATCATAGGTGGCGCGTCGCTGTGGGTGATGGGCGGCAAGACCAACAACGCCTACAAGGGCGTGGCGCGGTTCTTCGCCTTCCTGTCGCGCCCCGAGGTGCAGATGGAGTGGCACAAGGATACGGGTTACGTGCCGATCACCCATGCCGCCTATGACATGACCAAGAAGAGCGGCTTCTACACGCAGAACCCCGGCGCGGAAGTGGCCGTCAAGATGCTCGCCAACAAGCCGCCGACGCCCAATTCCAAGGGGCTGCGCTTCGGCAACTACGTGCAGGGCCGCGAGGTGATCGAGGAGGAGATGGAGTCCGTGTTCTCCGGCAAGAAGGAGCCCAAGGCCGCCCTCGATGACGCCGTGAAGCGCGGCAACGAGATCCTGCGGAAGTTCGAAGCAGCAAACAAGTCCTGAGCCTGGGCTGAAGGGGCCGGCACGGCCCCTTCCTCTCGCCGCCATGGAAAAGCGCGTCGTCTTCCAGTCGAAGTGGCTGCCCTACGCGCTGCTCGCGCCGCAGATCGCGATCACCGTCATCTTCTTCTTCTGGCCCGCGGTGCAGGCGGTCTACTGGTCGTTCCTGGTGCAGGACCCGTTCGGGCTCTCGACCACCTTCGTGTGGTTCCAGAATTACGCCGAGCTGCTGAGGAGCCCCCACTACCTCGATTCGTTCCGCATCACCGCGATCTTCAGCACGCTGGTGGCGGTGAGCGGGATCGTCATCTCGCTTTTCCTCGCGGTGATGGCGGACCATGTGCTGCGGGGTGCGCTTGCCTACAAGACCTTGCTGATCTGGCCCTACGCCGTGGCGCCCGCCATCGCCGGTATCCTGTGGGCCTTCATCTTCGCGCCCTCGATCGGCATCGCGACCTATTTCCTGAAGAAGCTCGGCGTCGACTGGAACTGGATCGTGAACGGCGACCAGGCGATGCTGCTGATCGTGGTCGCGGCGACCTGGAAGCAGATCAGCTACAACTTCCTCTTCTTCCTGGCCGGGCTGCAGTCGATCCCGCGCTCGCTGCTCGAGGCGGCGGCGATCGACGGTGCCACGCCTTTCCGCCGCTTCTGGACCGTGGTGTTCCCGCTGCTATCGCCGGTCACGTTCTATTTGCTGGTGATCAACATCGTGTACGCCTTCTTCGGCACCTTCGGCGTGGTCGACGCGACGACCCAGGGCGGGCCCGCGGGCTCGACGCAGATCCTCGTCTACAAGGTCTACCACGACGGGGTGAAGGCGGCCGACCTGGGCAGCTCGGCGGCGCAGTCGGTGATCCTGATGATCATCGTCATCCTGCTCACCGTGGTGCAGTTCCGCTTTGTCGAGAAGAAAGTGCAGTACTGAAATGCGTGGCCGAGGAACGAGCCGACAGGCATTCCCATGGTAGAGAACCGCCCCTGGCTCGACTTCCTCGCCCACTCGATCCTCATCCTCGGGGTGATCCTGGTCGCCTTCCCGCTGTACGTGACGTTCGTCGCCTCCACCCTCACCTACGAGCAGATCGTCAACGTGCCGATGCCGCTCATCCCCGGCGACCAGCTGATCCAGAACTACAGCCAGGTGCTCACCTCGGGCTCGCAGAAGGGCTCGTCGGCGCCGGTGGGAACGATGCTGTTCAACAGCCTGGTGATGGCGCTCGGCGTGGCGATCGGCAAGATCGCGATCTCGATCCTCTCGGCCTTCGCGATCGTCTATTTCCGCTTCCCGCTGCGCAACTTCTTCTTCTGGATGATCTTCGTGACGCTGATGCTGCCCATCGAGGTGCGCATCATCCCCACCTTCAAGGTCGCCGCTGACCTGAACCTGCTCGATTCGTACGCGGGCCTCATCCTGCCGGTCGTCGCCTCCGCCACCGCGACCTTCCTCTTCCGGCAGTTCTTCCTCACCATCCCCGACGAGCTGGCCGAGGCGGCGCGCATCGACGGGGCGGGGCCGCTGCGCTTCTTCTGGGACGTGGTGCTGCCGCTTTCGAAGACCAGCATGGCGGCGCTCTTCGTGATCCTCTTCATCGTCGGCTGGAACGAGTACCTCTGGCCGTTGCTCATCACCAGCCAGGAGTCGATGTACACCGTGGTGATCGGCATCAAGCGCATGATCGCCGGCGGCGATGCGTCCAACGAATGGAACCTGATCATGGCAACGGCGATGCTCGCCTTGCTGCCGCCCGCGCTGGTGGTGATCACGATGCAGAAATGGTTCGTGAAGGGCCTCGTGGAAACGGAAAAGTAATGGCCGAGATCACTCTCAAGAGCGTCAAGAAGAGCTACACCGCCAAGCTGCAGGTGATCCACGGCGTTAACGTGGACATCGCCGACGGCGAGTTCATCGTGATCGTCGGCCCCTCGGGGTGCGGCAAGTCGACGCTGCTGCGCATGATCGCCGGGCTCGAGGTGATCACCGAAGGCACGATTGC
>JBKJTM010000192.1:0-2837 GCA_046590805.1 Usitatibacter sp. | reverse complement strand
GGGTCACGAACAGGCCGAAGCTGGTGACCCCGCTGATGGTGCCGTCGAACTCCTCGCCCACGTGGTCCTGCATGTAGTAGCTCTTCAGCCACGCCTCCACGTCGCGGGTCGCATCGTCGGCGCGCCGCTCGGTCTCCGAGCAATGCACACCGACCGCGTGCAGGTCACCCGCGTCGTGTTGCTTGCCGGCGAGCACCGCCTTGATGCCGCGGTGCACGAGGAGATCGGGATACCGGCGGATCGGCGAGGTGAAGTGCGCGTAGGCGTCGTAGGCGAGGCCGAAGTGGCCGACGTTCTCCGGCGTGTACACCGCCTGCGAGAGCGAGCGCAGCATCACCGTCTGCAGCATGCCGCTGAAGGGCTGGTCCTTGATGCGGCGCAGCAGCTCCGCGTAGTCCTTCGCGTGGGGCTTGTCGCCGCCGCCGAGGGTGAGGCCGAAGTCCTTCAGCATGCCGCGCAGCGATTCGAGCTTCTCCGGCGACGGTCCCTCGTGCACGCGGTAGAGCGTCGGCTGCTCGTTCCTCTCCAGGTAGTCCGAGGCGCACACGTTGGCGGCGAGCATGCACTCCTCGATGAGACGATGCGCGTCGTTGCGCTCCACGCGGATGATGCGCTCGATCTTGCCCTGGTCGTCGAAGATCATGCGCGTCTCGACGGAATCGAAGTCGATCGCGCCGCGCTTCTGCCGCGCGCCGAAGAGCGCCTTGAAGGCGGCGTAGAGGTTGCCGATGTTGGGCATCACCGCGGCCTCGACCGGCGGGTCGGCCTCCTTGCCCTCGATGGCGGCCGCGACCCGTGTGTACGTGAGCCGCGCGTGGGAGTGGATGACACCGGCGTAGAACTCGTAGTGCTTCACCGCGCCGCCCGTGCCCACCTCCATCTCGCAGACCATCACCAGCCGGTCGACTTCGGGCTTGAGCGAGCAGAGCTCGTTGGAGAGCTCTTCCGGCAGCATCGGGATCACGCGGCGCGGGAAGTAGACGGAGTTGCCGCGATCGTAGGCCTCGGTGTCGAGCGCGTCGCCCGGGCGCACGTAGTTGCTCACGTCGGCGATCGCCACCCACAGCTTGAAGCCCTTCGCCTGCTTTTCGCAGTAGACCGCGTCATCGAAATCGCGGGCGGTCTCGCCGTCGATGGTGACGAACGGCAGCTTGCGCAGGTCCTTGCGAGCCTTGGTGTCCCTGGCTTCCACCTTTTTCGGCAGCCGCTTCGCGGCATCGACCGCCTGCGCGGAGAACTCGTGCGGCAGGTCGTGCTTGCGCAGCGCGATCTCGATCTCCATGCCGGGATCGGCGTAGTTGCCGAGGATCTCCACGATGCGGCCCATCGGCTCCGAGTGCTTGGTGGGCGGCGTCAGGATCTCGGCCGTCACCACCTGCCCCGGCTTCGCGCCTTTCAGGCTCTCGGGCTGGATCAGGATGTCCTGGCTGATGCGCTTGTTCTCCGCGATCACGAAGGCCACGCCCTGCTCGACGAAGAGACGGCCGACGACCATCTGGTTGGCGCGCTCGAGGACTTCCACGATCGAACCCTCCGGCCGCCCGCGGCGGTCGATGCCGATCACGCGCGCGAGCACCAGGTCGCCGTGCAGCACCTTGTGCATTTCCTTGGGCCCGAGGAACAGGTCCTCCTTCGCGTCCTCCTGCTTGAGGAAGCCGAAGCCGTCGGGATGCCCGATGACCTTGCCCTTGATGAGGCCGGCCTTGTCGGCGATGAGGATGTGGCCGCGGCGGTTGCGGTGGATCTGGCCCTCGCGCTCCATCGCGGCCACGCGCCGCTCGAAGCCCTCGCGCTGCTCATCGCGGATCGCCAGCGTTTCGGACAGCTTCTCCTCCGCAACCGGCACGCCGGCGTCGTTCAGGACCTCGAGGATCTCTTCGCGTGTCGGTATGGACACGGCATGGGGCTCCATGCCCTTCATTTTTCTAGACAATCTGTCGCTCACTTTGGTAAAATTTGGGGTTTCCGCGCCCAGATGGCGGAATTGGTAGACGCACCAGTTTCAGGTACTGGCGGGTAACACCGTGGAGGTTCGAGTCCTCTTCTGGGCACCAGTTTCAGGCAAGAGAGTTTTCGGCTCCCGTTTTCCCCGTATTCTCCCTTTAAAGGGGACTTCACAGGGGAAAAAGTTCGGTGAGCAAGCTATACGACCAGCTGCGCAATGCAGCCCGCGCGCGCCGTGAAGGCAACGCCACGCCCGACGGCCACACACCCGCCCTCCTCGCCCAGGCGCTGAAGCGGGCGCAGTCGGAACGCGACAAGGCGCAGACTCAGGACCAGGTGAAGGAGGCCGCGGCGCAGGAGCGCGACGACCGCGACGCGGCGCGCGCGCTGGACGAGCGCGTCGAGGCAGAGCGCCATGCGACGGTCGAAGCGAATGCGCGTGCCGATGCGGAGCGCAAGCTCACCGAGCTGTCCCACCGGCGCGCCGAGAGCGCGCGCAAGGCGCTCGAGGCCGCGCAGGCGCGCAGCCAAGCCGAGGAGCAGGCCCTCGCCGCTGCCAGGGCACGGACCGAGGCCGAGGATGCCGCGGCCGCGGTCGAGCGCGCCCGCGGGGAAGCCGAGGAGCGCGCGCGCGTAACCGCCCTGCAGCGCGCGGAGGCCGACGCGCAGGCGACGTCCAAGGCGCGATTCAGCATCGAGCAATCGGCGGCGGCGCAGCGGCTGGTGCGCGAGCGCGAACGCGTCGAGCGCGAGGCGGCGAAGGCCGCCGAGCTGCGCATCGACGCCGAGCGCAAGGCCGAGGCGGCGGCAGCGCTCGCCGAAGCCGAGCGGCGGCTGCTCGAGGAGGCGCGTGCGCGTGCCGCCTCGGCCTTGCGCTCGGCGTCGATGCGCAG
>JBKJTM010000052.1:0-17981 GCA_046590805.1 Usitatibacter sp. | reverse complement strand
CGTCATCATCGGGTCCTGGAAGATCATCGCCACGCGGTCGCCACGGAGCCTGCGCCAGGCCGGTTCGTCGAGCGTGGCGAGATCGATGCCGTTCAGCGCGATGCGCCCGCCAACCATCCGCCCGGGCGGATCGACGAGGCCCATGATCGAATAGCCGGTCATCGACTTGCCCGATCCCGACTCGCCGACGATGCCGAGGATGCGCCCGCGATCGACACGAAAGCTCACGTCGTCGACCGCCTTCACCACTCCCGCCTTGCTGTGGAAGTGCGTGCGCAGGCCATCGACCTCCAGGAGCGGCGCGGCGCTTGCGGCGTTCATCGCTTGAGGCGCGGATTCATGATGTCGCGCAACTGGTCGGCCACCAGGTTGATGGCAACGATGGTGACGAGCAGCGCCACGCCCGGATAGAAGCTGATCCAGTACTTGCCGGAGAGCAGGTACTGGAAGCCGTTGGAGATGAGGAGCCCGATGGACGGCTCGGTGATCGGCAGCCCCAGGCCGAGGAAGGAGAGCGTCGCTTCGAGCTGGATCGCGTGCGCGACCTGGACGGTGGCCACGACGATGAGCGGCGGCAGGCAGTTGGGCAGGATGTGGCGAAAGACGATGCGCGGCCGCGAGAGCGCGAGGACCTGCGCGGCCTCGACGTACTCGCGCTGGCGCTCGACCATCGCGGAGGACCGGACCGTGCGCGCGTAGTAGGCCCATTGCACCGTCACCAGGGCGGTGATGATCTTGCCGACGCCTTGCCCCAGCACCGCCAGCAGCACCAACGCGATGAGGATGGCGGGGAAGGACAGCTGGATGTCGGCAATACGCATGATGACGGCGTCCACCTTGCCGCCGAAATACGCCGCGGCGAGGCCCAGCACCAGCCCGATGGCGAGCGCGATCACGGTGCTCGCCACGCCGACCGCGAGCGAGATGCGAAGGCCGTAGAAGATTCCCGAGAGCATGTCCCGCCCCTGGTCGTCGGTTCCCAGCAGGTAGGGCTTGCCCGTGGTGGAAGAGCGCTCGCCCGGGGCGAGCTTCGAATCCATCAGGTCGAGCTGCGCCAGGTCGTAGGGGTTCTGCGGCGAGATGAATGGGGCCGCGATCGCCACCAGGACCACCAACAGCAGCAGGCCGAGTCCCAGCATCGCGATGCGGCTCTCGGCGAACTCGGCGGCGAAGCGCCGCCATGGCGAGACCACCGCCAGGTCGCTTGCGGCCGGGACTACCGGTTGCGTGGCCGCGGTCGCCATCAGTGCGCCGCCGCCGCGCCGCCGAGGCGCACGCGCGGGTCGAGGTAGGAGTAGAGGAGGTCGACCACGAAGTTGATCCCGATGAAGATCGTCACGATCACCAGCAGGTAGGCGACGATCACCGGACGGTCGAGCAGATTGATCGAGTCGATCAGCAGCTTGCCGGTTCCGGGCCAGGCGAAGATCGATTCGGTGATGATGGCGAAGGCGATCACCGAGCCCAGCTCGAGGCCGATCACGGTGACGATCGGGATCAGGATGTTCTTGAGGATGTGCACGCCGATGACGCGGCGCGGCGAGAGCCCCTTGGCGCGCGCGAACTTCACGTAGTCCTGCAGCGCCGCCTCGCGAGTGCCCGCGCGCGTGAGGCGAATGAGGAGCGAGAGCTTGAAGAGCGCGAGGTTGAGCGCCGGCATCGCGAGGTGGGCCAGCCCGTCGAGCGTGAGGAAGCTCACCGGGACTCCCAGCAGCATCACGGTCTCGCCGCGCCCATTGGGAGGCAACCAACCCAGCTGGACCGAGAACACCATGATGAGGACCAGGCCCACCCAGAAGGTCGGCAGGCTGAAGCCCAGGATCGAGCCGGCCATGATGCTGCGTCCGACCACCGAGTGCGGGCGCAGGCCGGCGACGAGGCCGAGCGGAATCCCGAGCGTGATCGCGAGCACCATCGCGACCAGCGCGAGCTCCAGCGTGGCCGGCAGCTTCTGCACGATGAGCTGGATCGCGGGCACGTTGAAGACGAACGACCTGCCGAGGTCGCCGGAGGCGGCGCGCGCGAGGAAGGTGACGTACTGCTCGAGGATCGGCTTGTCCAGGCCCAGGGCGGCGGTGGCGCGCGCTCGCTCGATCTCGTCGGCCTGCGGATTCACCAGCAGCTCGATCGGGTTGCCGATCGCGTAGACGCCGAGGAACACCAGGAACGACATCGCCACGAGCACGAAAAGGCTCTGGCCGAAGCGGCGGATGGCGAAAGCGAGCATGGGAAATCGAAGGTCGTCCGGCCTTCAGGCGAGTATCAGCGTGCGACCGGCTTTAATTCGGTCGCGAGCGTGTACTGGTCCGTCCGGGGCGTATAGCGGAAGCCCTTGAGCGTGGCCCACGTGCTCACCTCGTAATGAACGGGGATGAGGCCCACGTCGTTCATCACCACCTCGGCCGCGGCCTGGATCATCCCCTCGCGCTTCCTGTCGTCCATGGTGACCAGGGCCTCGGTGAGCAGCTTGTCGAACGCGGGGTTGGAGTAGCGGCCGCGATTGTTCACGCCCATTCCCTTGGCGGGGTCGCGCGTCGCGAGCAGCGAGCGCAGGCTCGAGCCCTGCTCTCCGGATTCCGTCCCCCAGCCGAGGAGCATGTAGCCGTACTCGCCGTTGGTGGCCTTGGAGAAGTAGACCGCCGAGGGCATCGTCTCCACCTTCGCCTCGATGCCGGCGCGGGAATAGAACTGCGCGATCGCCTGCGCGATCTTGTCGTCGTTGATGTAGCGGTTGTTGGTGCCGTGGATGGTGATCGCGAGGCCGTTCGGATAGCCCGCCTCGGCGAGCAGCTTCTTCGCGCCCTCGGGATCGTACTTGTGCGGCTTGAGCTTCTTGCTCGTGCCGTAGAAGGACTCCGGGAGCAGCTGGGAGGCGGGCACCGCCTTCTTCTCCATGATGCGATCGGCGATGGCGTCGCGGTTGATCGCCATCGAAAGGGCCTTGCGCACGCGCGCGTCCTTGAACGGGTTCTTGTCGAGGGGCTTGCCGTCCTTCGCGGTCACGTAGGGCGGCGCCTTGTCGGTCCACTGGTGCAGGTGCACGTAGATCACCCGGTTGGAGATCTTGTCGGCGAGGGCGAAGCGCTTGTCCTGCGAGAGCCTGGCGATGTCGGAGGTGGGCACGGTCTCGATCATCTGCACGTCGCCCGAGAGCAGCGCCGCCACCCGCGCCGCCGAGTTGGTGAGGATCTTGAAGGTGACCTTGTCCCACGGCTCCTCACCGCCCCAGTAGCCGTAGTTCGCCTTCATCACGACGCGCTGGTTGGGGATGTACTCGGCGAACTTGTAGGGCCCGGTGCCGATGGCGGCCTTGCCGGAGTTGTAGTCCTCGGTGGCGGCCTTCTCGCCGTGCTGTTTCGAGACGATGTACACCGCCGCGACGTCGCTGGGCAGCAGGACGTGGGGCGAGGCGGTCTTGAAGACGAGGGTGTGCGCGTCCACCACCTTCACCTCGACGATCGGCTTGGTGAAGGTGGCGAAGGACGAGGGGCTGTTGGGCACGTTCGGCACCCGCTTGAGGGTATGGACCACGTCTTCAGCGGTGAACGGCGTGCCGTCGTGGAAGCGCACGTTCTTGCGTAGCTTGAACTCCCAGGTGAGGTCGTCGATCGCTTTCCACGAAGTGGCGAGCGCCGGCACCAGCTTCTGGTTGGCGTCGCGGCGAATGAGCGGCTCGAAGATGTGCTGCAGCAGCGAATTGTTGGGAGACAGGTTGTGGTAATGCGGGTCGATCGAGGTGATCGCGGCCTGCAGGCCGATGGAGACCTCGCGCTCCTTCTGGGCGTGCGCGAGGGAAATGGAAGCGGCAATCAGCGCGGCCGCCGCGATGCGAAGCGTGCGGAACATCGGGGTCTCCTGGTCGGGGTGCCGGCGCGGCGGAGAGGCCGCTGGCGGGGCGGGCCCATGATACCGTGGCCCCGTGAACCCCGTCGAACGCTTCGAGGCGCTGCTCGCGCAGGGCAAGGACAACGCGCTGCTGCGCTTCACCCTGGGATCTCACTATCTCAAGGAGGGCCACGCGGCGCGCGCGGCCGATCACTTGCAGGCGGCGGTCGCGCACGATGCCGACTACTCCGCGGCGTGGAAGCTCCTCGGCAAGGCGCTTGCGACGCAGGGCAGGCGCGAGGCTGCGGTCGCCGCCTATCGCTCGGGCATCGCGGCGGCGGAGCGCCGCGGGGACAAGCAGGCGGCCAAGGAGATGGTGGTGTTCCTGCGGCGGCTCGAGAAGGAAGGCGGCGCGAGCGCCTAGGCCGCGGCAAGGAAGGCGCGCAGCTCCGCGTCCTGCGCGTCCTTCACCACGCTTGCCCGTCCCAGGTCGTCCAGCAGGACCAGAGTCACCCGCCCATCCTCGTTCTTCTTGTCGCGGCCCATGTACTCGAGCCAGGTCTCCGGCGGGAATCCGGTGGCGCTGACCGGCAGGCCGAGGCGCTCGATGAGTGCCACCAGGCGCTCCGCCTTCGCCGGTGCAAGCCGGCCCTGGCGAACCGAGAAGCGTGCGGCGAGCACCATGCCTGCGGCGACCGCTTCGCCATGCAGCCATTTGCCGTAACCCGCGGCCGACTCGATCGCGTGGCCGAAGGTATGGCCGAAGTTGAGCAGCGCCCGCACGCCTGACTCGTGCTCGTCCTCCGCGACGATCTCCGCCTTGATCTCGCAGGAGCGCCGGATGGCGTGCGCGAGGGCGGCGGCGTCGCGTTGCAGCAGTAGGTCGGCGTGCGCCTCGATCCAGTCGAGGAATGCGAGGTCGCGGATCGCGCCGTACTTGGCGACCTCCGCCAGGCCCGCGGCGTACTCCCGTGGCGGCAGCGTTGCGAGGGTGGCGGTGTCGGCGATCACGGCGCAGGGCTGGTGAAAGGCGCCGACCATGTTCTTGCCGAGCGGATGGTTGATCGCGGTCTTTCCGCCCACCGACGAGTCGACCTGGGCGAGCAGCGTGGTCGGGATCTGGAGGTGCGCGATGCCCCGCTGGTAGGTTGCCGCGGCAAACCCGGCCATGTCGCCCACGACGCCGCCGCCCAGCGCGACCAGAACCGTGCGGCGGTCGGCGCGCGCCCGCAGCAGGTCGGTGAAGATGAGGTCCAGGGTGCGCCAGTCCTTGTGCGCCTCGCCATCTGGAAGGGTGATCACCAGCGGCCTCGCGCCGGCTCGCGCAAGTGCCGCCTCGACGCGCGCCGCGAGGAGCGGCTTCACCGTCTCGTTGGTCACGATCGCGGCGGTGCGGCCGGCAACGTGCGGCGCATAGAGCGATTCCTGGTCGATGAGGCCCGCTCCGATGTGGATCGGGTAGCTGCGCTCGCCCAGCGCCACCTGGAGGGTGAGCACGCTCATGGGGCGGCGCGTTCGGGTTCGCCCAGCGCCACCATGACGCGGGCCGCGAGACTCCCCGCGCTCTGCATCCCGGTGTCTACCACCACGTGTGCCGCTTCCCGGTAAAGCGGGTCGCGCTCCTCGAGCAGCCGCGCCAGCGTGGCGCGCGGATCCGGCGTGGCGAGCAGCGGCCGGTTGGTGTCGTGGCGCGTGCGCTCCCAGAGGTGCTCCACCCGGGCGCGCAGGTACACGACGGTCCCGCAGCGGCGCATCACCTCGCGGTTCTCGGCAGCCAGCACCGCGCCCCCGCCGGTCGCGATGACGCACTGGGGATCGCGCGCCAGCTCCGCGAGAATCGCGGACTCGCGCCGCCGGAAGCCCGCCTCGCCCTCGATCTCGAAGATGGTCGCCACCGGCACGCCGGTGCGCTCCACCAGGATCTTGTCGGTATCGGCGAAGCGCATCTGCATCTTCTGGGCGAGCGCGCGGCCCACGGTCGTCTTGCCCGCGCCCATCATGCCCACCAGGAAGATGTTGCCTCGGCCCATGGATGCCCTTGCTTCATCGGGGTCAGGTTACTCTCGTGCGCGATTGCCGATCGTCAGGCCAAAAGTAACCTGACCCCGGGCAAGAAAAAAGCCCCGGTGGTCCGGGGCTTGGTGAGCGTCGCGGCGTCGCGTTCAGCGGATCGTGAGCGCGTCCTTCACGATCTTGGGCGTCACGAAGATCAGCAGCTCGGTCTTGTCGTCCTGCTTCACGGTGCGGCGGAAGAGCGCGCCGACCACCGGCATGTCGCCGAGGAATGGGACCTTGTCGACCGTGGTGCGCGTGGTCTGCTCGAAGATGCCGCCCAGCACGATGGTGTCGCCGTTGTCGACCAGCACCTGGGTCACGACCTTCTTGGTGTCGATCGAGGGGATGTTGGCGAACACCTGGCCGACGGAATCCTTGCGCACCTCGAGGTCCATGATGATGCGGTCATCGGGGGTGATGCGCGGAGTCACCGCCAGCTCGAGAACCGCGGGCTTGAACTGGATCGTCGTCGCGCCGCTCGCCGCCGCGGTCGCGTAGGGAATCTCCGTGCCCTGCGAGATCACCGCCTTCTTCTTGTCGGCGGTGATGACGCGCGGGCTGGAGACCACCTTGCCGCGGTTATCCGCTTCGAGGGCGGAGAGCTCGACGTTGACCAGGTTGCCGCTGCCCAAGTTCAGGATCGACAGGGCGAAGGAGCCGGCCGCGCCCACCACCGGGAGGTTCACGTTGAGCTGCTCGGGCTGCGCGCCGAGAGGGATCGTGCCGACGCCCTGGGGAAGGCTGCCGAAGAGCTGCTCGGGAACGCCGCCGTTGTAGGTGAGCGAGGACGAGCCGCGCGAGAGCGGGTTGTTGGCCAGCGCGTTGGCCGTGTCGGTCGCGGTGCCGGAGACGCCAAAGTTGTAGTTGTTGCGGTTGAACGCCGACTGCGTGCCGAAGCGAGCGCCGAGCGAGCGGCCCCACTTGTCGTCGGCGATCACGATGCGCGCCTCGATCAGGACCTGGCGCACCGGCACGTCGAGCTGCTGGATGAGGCGCCGCGCCTCGTCGAGTCGCCCGCCGGTGTCCTGGATGAAGAGGGTGTTGGTGCGCTCGTCGATCGAGGCCGCGCCGCGCTTGGAGAGGATGCGCTGGTCCTTGTCGGAGAGGAGCTTCTTCAGGTCCTCGGCCTTGGCGTACGAGAGCGCGAACGACTCGGTGCGCACCGGCTCCAGGTCCGAGATCGCCGAGGTCGCCTCGAGCGCCAGCTTTTCCTTGGCCGCGAGTTCGTCGGTGGGTGCGATCAGGACTACGTTGCCGTTCTTGCGCTTCGACAGGCCCTTCGCCTGCAGGATGATGTCGAGCGCCTGGTCCCAGGGCACGTCCTTCAGGCGAAGCGTGAGGTTGCCGCCGACGGTGTCGCTGGTGATGATGTTGAGACCGGTGAAGTCGGCGATCACCTGCAGCACCGCGCGCACTTCCACGTTCTGGAAGTTGAGCGACAGCTTCTCGCCCGCGTAGCCGGGCGAGGAGCTCTGCACCAGCTTGTTCGGATCTTCCTTGACCGGCTTCACCTCGACGATGAACTGGGTGTCGGTCTGGTACGCCGAGTACTCCCACTGGCCGCGCGGCTCCAGGACCATGCGCGCATTGCCGCCCTGGTCGAAGGTGTCGACGAAGCGAACCGGGGTGCCGAAATCGCCCACGTCGAGGCGGCGGACGAGGTTGCGCGGCAGGTTGGTGCTGAGGAAATCGATCACCAGCTGGCGGCCCTGCTGGCGGATGTCGATGCCGATGTTGGGGGAGGAAAGGTCCACGACGACGCGCGCTTCGCCCGTGTTGCCGCGGCGGAAGTCGACGTCGCGCAGGTTGTGGCGCACTTGCTGGCCGGGTGCCGCCTCCGCGAATACCGCCGGGGCCGACGATGCCGGGGCGCTCGCAGCCGAGGTGCCGCTCGAGGACGCTTGCGAGGCGTCGATCGTCACCACCAGCTGCTTGCCCTCCAGGGCCTGCGTGTAGGTGAGGTTGCGCGAGAGGTTCATCACCAGTCGCGTGCGGTTCGCGGTTTGCACCACGGAGACGCTGCGCAGGTCGCCCTCGCCGGCGTCGATCTGGCTGCGGCCGGTGGCATTGACGGTATCGGGAAGGTCGATCGCGATGCGCGGGGGGTTGGTGACCGCGAAGCCTTGCGGCACGCCGCCGAGCGCCTCCTTCAACCCGATCTTCACCAGGATCTTGCCGCCCTGGATCGAGGAGAAATTGATCGATTCGACCGCGTTCTTGGCGGTCGTCTGGGCCCAGGCCACCGGAGCGGCGAGCGTGAGGGCGAGCGCGGCGAGCGCTGCCCCGAACTGGCCGACGGTCGGGATACGGAGCGTGCTAGTCACTTTTTGTCCCCTTTGCCGGCTTCTTCCAGAAGCGGCAGAACACTTTGCCGCTCGGCCCAATCGCCGGCGCTGTCTTGAACGATTTCCTTGAGCTTGATATCAGACTCGGATACGTCCGTGATGAGGCCGAAGTTCTGCCCCATGTAATTGCCCTTCTTCACCCGGTAGAGCGTCTTGTCGGCGCGCACCAGGGCGTACATGTCCTTGCCCTGCTGCAACGTGCCGACCATCTTCAGCTGCTCCAGCGGGAATGCCTCGAGCGGCTCCTTGCGGCGGTTCAGGTCGGGCGCGATGCCGCCCGCGCCGCCTTCCTTGGGTACCGCGAGCTTGCGCGGCTTGAACGGGTCGGGGAGGTCGAAGCCTTCGTAGGCGAACGGCTCGAAGGGCTTCACCGCGGGCAGGGGCTCGACGCGCCGGGGCAGGCCTTTCTCCGAATCGCGCACGAACGTCTTGAGCTCGTCGATTTCGGAGCTGCAGCCGCCCACCACCGCGAGCGCGAGGGGAAGGATCAGTCGCTTCATCACTTGCCTCCGGCCTTGCCCTTCGCGGGCGGGGCGCCCTTGGTCGCGGACTTGCGCTGCTTCGCGACTTCCTCTTCGTCCAGATAGCGGTAGGTCTTCGCTACCGCCTCCATGGCGAGCACTCCATCCTTGGGCGGGTCGAGCTTGAGATCGGTGAGCAGCACGATGCGTGGCATCTTCGCGACGTCGCTCGCGAAGGCGCCCAGGTCGTGGTAGTTGCCGGTGACCTTGATGCTCACCGGGAGCTCGGCATAGAACTCGGTCAGGTTCTCGCGCTCGGCCGGCTTGAAGAGCTCGAACGCGAGGCCGCGGCCGAGGCCCGCCTGGTTGATGTCGATCAGCAGCGCATCCATCTCGCTCTTGTTGGGCAGTTGCTTGAGGAGCGCGCCGAACGATTGCTCGATCTCCGCGCGCTGCTGCTTGTAGGCTTCGAGGTTCACCGCGAGCCGCTTCTTCTCGAGGAACACCTCTTTCTGCTTGGCCACGTCGTTGCGGCCCTTCTCGATCTCGTCGGCCTGGGCCTGCCAGAACAGGAAGTACGCGCTGATCTGGATGCCGATGAAGATCACCAGGAAGGCGGCGGCCTTGATCGGCCACGGCCAATTGCCGGGCTGCTTGGTGTCGAGGGTCTTGAGATCGTCGAAGAAGCTCATTTGGCCCCCGCCGCCTTGGCCGGCGCGGCCGCCTTGCCGGACGAGCCGGTGTTCTCGGCCTGCGCGCGCTTGATCGAGATGTTCATGTTGAACTCGTTCACGCGGTTGCCGGACTTGTCAGGGTTCGCCACTGCCTTGATCTCCACCAGCTCGGGGTTCTCGAGGTACGGCGAGGCGCCGAGGTTGCGCATCAGCGTGGAAACCCTGGCGTTGGATTGGGCGTAGCCAGCGACGTTGACCTTGGGCCCGGTCTGCTTCACCGCCTTGAGGTAGACGCCCTCCGGCAGCTGGCGCAGGAGCTGATCCAGCAGCTGGACGGGCTCGGAACGGTTGCTCTGCAGGCCTTCGACCACCTGTTTCTTGGCGAGCAGCGAGGCGGTCTCCTCGCGAATCTTGCGGATCTCCTCGATCTGCTTGTCCAGCTTGGCGATCTCGCCCTTCATGTAAGCGACGTTCTGCTGCTGCTGGGTCACCTGCTGGTCGAGGAAGAACCAGATGGAGCCGGCGACCAGGAGCCCGATGACCGCGAAGATCCCGGCGAGCACGCCGAACTGCTGCTGGCGGCGCTTGCGCCGCTCTTCGCGGTGGGGAAGAAGGTTTACGCGAATCATGAAGGGTCGAACCTCCGCATCGCGAGCCCGCAGGCGACCATCAGCGAAGGCGCATCCATGGTGAGCTGGCGCGGCTTGATCTTGGAGGAAAGCGCCATGTTGGCGAACGGGTTCGCCACCACGGTGTGGACCTGGGTGCGCTGGGCGACCATCTCCTCCAGGCCGTCAAGGGTCGCGCAGCCGCCGGTGAGGAGGATGTGGTCGACCTTGTTGAACTGGGTGGAGGTGAAGAAGAACTGCAGCGCGCGCTGGATCTCCAGCACGATCTTCTCGTTGAACGGGACCAGCACGTCGGGGCCGAAGTTCTCCGGCAGGTTACCGACCCGCTTGGCGGCCTCGGCCTCCTCGACCGGCATGTCGAACTGGCGGGCGATGTCCTGGGTGAGGACGTTGCCGCCGATCTGCTGCTCGCGCGTATAAACGGTCTGGCCGTTGTGGACCACGGCGACACGGGTCACGGTGGCGCCGATGTCCACGATCACGGTCACGTCGCTCTCGGAAATGCCCGAATTGCCGCCGCAGATCAGCTCGAAGGCGGTCTGCGAGGCGTAGGACTCGACGTCCATCACGACGGTCTTCAGGCCGGCGGCTTCGGCGGCGGCGACGCGATCCTCGATCTTCTCCTTGCGGGAGGCGGCGATCAGGACCTCGACTTCCTCTTCGCCCGAGGGGGCGGGGCCCAGGACCTGGAAGTCCAGGTTCACCTCGTCCAGCGAGAAAGGGATGTATTGGTTGGCCTCGCCCTGGACCTGGATCTCCATCTCCTCTTCCCGCTGGTTGCCGGGGAGGATCACCTTCTTTGTGATCACCGCTGCCGAGGGCAGCGCGAGGGCGATGTTCCGGATGCGGGAACCGAGGGCCTTGTGGGCGCGCTTGATCGCCTCGCCCGCCGCCTCGATGTT
Source organism: Usitatibacter sp. (assembly GCA_046590805.1). Lineage (GTDB taxonomy): Bacteria > Pseudomonadota > Gammaproteobacteria > Burkholderiales > Usitatibacteraceae > Usitatibacter. Next base: position 7,090 of record JBKJTM010000052.1, on the reverse strand, counting down.
GGCGATGTTGCCGTCCACGACGGTGTCCTTGGGCAAAGGCTCGATGGCATATCGCTCGACGCGGTAAACGTTACGCCCCGCTTCCGCGATCTCCACCATCTTGACCGAGGACGAGCTGATATCGCAGCCCACGAGCGGCGGCGCTTTGGCTTTCAGGAATTCAAACTGGGCGGCTAATTTTTCTTTAAGCATGGTGGAAGGTTAGCACCCAAACGGAGAATCTACTTTAGATGCTAACAACAAGTATTAGGCCTGTAAAGCTTTTTCCGGCAAGGGGTTGGCTGCGTGCCGCCGACTTATAATGGCTGCGATCCGTTGAACCTAACCCGAACACCGGCGGCCAGAATTGCCGTGCCGCCGACCCCGCTGCCCCGATGACCTCCCGCTGGTGGTTCTATCCCGCGCTGATTGCCTTCTCCCTTGCCCTCGTCGCGGCCGGGGTGGCGGCGCTCACCATGGTGTTGCTGTGGCCAAACTTGCCGAGCCTGGAGGTCCTTACCGATTACCGGCCGAAGATCCCCCTTCGCGTCTACAGCGCCGAAGGCGAGCTGATCGGCGAGTTCGGCGAGGAGAAGCGCGCCTTGGTCAAGATCCAGGACGTGCCTCAGGTGGTGAAGGCCGCGATCCTCGCCGCCGAGGACGACCGCTTCTACCAGCATGGCGGAGTTGACTACGTCGGCATGGCCCGCGCCGCGATCGCCAACCTGCAGGGCCGCCGCGAGGGCGCCAGCACCATCACCATGCAGGTCGCCCGCACCTTCTTCCTCACTCGCGAGAAGACGCTCGCCCGCAAGTTATCCGAGGTGCTGCTGGCGTTCAAGATCGAGGCCAACCTCACCAAGGACCAGATTCTGGAGCTGTATCTCAACCAGATCTTCCTCGGCCAGCGCGCCTACGGGTTCCAGTCGGCGTCGAACGTCTATTTCGGCAAGAACCTGGCGGACGTGACCCCGGCGCAGGCGGCGTTGCTCGCGGGCCTGCCGCAGGCGCCGTCGCGCCAGAACCCCTTTGTCAACCTGAAGCGGGCGCAGGAGCGTCAGCAGTACGTGCTCAGGCGGATGCACGAGGTCGGCTGGCTCTCCACGGAAAACTACAAGAAGGCGGTCGCCGAGCCGCTGCGCCTGAATCCCAACCAGCGGGACACGTTCGCGTTCCGGGCCGACTACGTGGCCGAGATGGCGCGCGCCGCGATCGTGGAGCAGTACGGCGAGTCGGCTTATGTGAGCGGCCTGCGGGTCTACACCACCGTCCGGCGCAAGGACCAGGAGGCGGCCAACGCGAGCTTGAGGCTGGGAATCGTCGATTACGACCACCGCCACGGCTACCGCGGCCCCGAGGGCTACGCGAGCCTGCCCCCGGCGGGCGAGAAGGTGGAGGACGCAGTCGAGGAAGCGCTGCAGGACCGCGATGTGTTGAGCGAGCTCGTACCGGCGGTGGTGAGCGAAGCGTCGTCCCGCGAGGTGAAGGCGGTCCTCAGGCGCGGCGACGTGGTATCGATCACCGGCGACGGACTCAAGTTCGCGGCTCGCGCGCTGACGGAGCGCAATCCCGACCGCGCGATCCGGCGCGGGGCTGTGATCCGCCTCCAGGCCGGGGAGAAGGGCAACTGGAGCATCCAGCAGTTGCCCAAGGTGGAGGCCGCCTTCGTGGCGCTCGACCCCGCCAACGGCGCCATCCTCTCCCTCGCGGGCGGATTCGATTTCAACGCCAACAAGTTCAACCACGCCACCCAGGCCTGGCGCCAGCCGGGTTCGAGCTTCAAGCCCTTCATCTATTCGGCCGCGCTCGAGAAGGGCTTCACGCCGGCGACGGTGCTGAATGACGCGCCCTTCGTGATCGAGGCGGCCAAGACCGGCGGGCAGTTGTGGGAGCCGAAGAACTACGACGCCAAGTACGAGGGGCCGATGCGGCTTCGCACCGCGCTCGCGAAGTCGAAGAACATGGTCTCGATCCGGCTGCTGCAGGCGATCGGCCCGCACTACGCCCAGGACTACATCCAGCGCTTCGGTTTCGATCCGAAGATGCACCCGGCGTACCTCACCATGGCGCTGGGCGCGGGCTCCTGCACGCCATTGCAGATGGCGGCCGCATATGCGGTATTCGCCAATGGCGGCTACCGTGTGAAGCCGTGGTTCATCTCGCGCGTCGAGGACAATCGTGGCGGCAGCCTCTATGCCGCCAAGCCGGAAACCGCGGGGATCGACGCCGAGCGTGTGCTCGACGAGCGCAACGCGTTCCTCATGACCAACCTGATGCGCGACGTCGTGCGCTACGGCACTGCGGCCAAGGCCAACTCGCTTGGCCGCGGCGACCTGGCCGGCAAGACCGGCACCACCAACGACCACATCGATGCCTGGTTCGCCGGCTACAACGGCCGGCTCACGGCGATCGCATGGATCGGCTTCGACACGCCGGCGAACCTCGGGCCGAACGAAACCGGTGGCCAGGCCGCGCTGCCGATCTGGATCGCCTACGCGAGCCGCATCCTCAAGGGGGTCCCGGAAACCGAGCTCACGCCCCCCCCCGGCGTGGTTGCCGTAAACATCAATCCCAGCACCGGATTGCGCGAGCCCAGCGGCACCAGCCGGACGATGGAGTACTTCTACCAGGAGTCGCAGCCCGCGGTCGGCGAGGACACCGCATTCACGCGCGACTCCGGCCGGCCGCCGGAAGAAGTGCGCAACCAGATTTTCTGAGCCGCTCCATGGCAAAGCCACGCTCGCGTCGGGAAAGCAACCTGCGCCTGCAGATCGCCCACCTCGCCGCGCGCCTGATGGCCGAGGACGGGCGCCTCGATTACGGCGCGGCGAAGACCAAGGCGGCGCGGCAGGCGGGACTCTCTGACACCCACCTGTTGCCCGACAACCGCGAGATCGAGGCGGCGCTGCGCGAATACCAGGAGCTCTACCAGGGCGAAGACCAGCCGCGGCACCTGAGAAGGCTGCGCGAAGTGGCCGTCAGGGTGATGCACGATTTCGCCGACTTTCACCCGGTACTGGTGGGCTCGGTGCTCTCCGGAACCGCCGGCCAGCACTCCGACGTGAACCTGCAGCTCTTCACCGACGACCAGAAGGCCCTCACCATGTTCCTCCTCAATCGCCGCTACCGTTTCGAGGAAGGCTCGCGACGGGTGCGCCGCGGCGACCACAGCGACGAGGTGCCGCAGATCCATCTCGAGGTGGACGAAGTCCCGGTGTCGCTCACCATCCTCGATCGCGACGACGAGCGCGTGGGCGCGAGGGGCAGGGGAACCGCGGACGCGCCGTTGCGCGCCCGGCTGGCGGAGGTCGAGGCGATGCTCGCCGCGGACGCGGACGGGTGATCGCTAGCGCGCGCCGCGCAGGCGCGTTGCCGCCTCGATCGCGTAGTAGGTGAGGATCGCGTCGGCGCCGGCGCGCTTGAAGCCGAGCAGCGCTTCCATCATGCAGGCGTCGCCGTCGACCCAACCGCGCTCGCCGGCACCCATCAGCATCGCGTACTCACCGCTCACCTGGTAGACGAATGTCGGGACGCCGAAACGCTCCCTCACGCGCCAGACGATGTCGAGATAGGGCATCGCGGGCTTGACCATCACGTAATCCGCGCCTTCGTCCAGGTCGAGCGCCACTTCGTGCAGCGCCTCCTCGGCGTTGCCGGGGTCCATCTGGTAGGACTTCTTGTCCCCGCTGCCGAGGTTCGCCCCGGAGCCTACGGCGTCGCGGAACGGGCCGTAGAACGCCGAAGCGTATTTCGCCGAATAGGCGAGGATGCCCACATGGATGAAGTCGCGCGCGTCGAGCGCCCCGCGCAGCTTGCCTACGCGTCCGTCCATCATGTCCGAAGGCGAGACGATGTCGACGCCGGCTTCGGCGTGAGCGAGCGCCTGCTTGCAGAGCACTTCGAGGGTCTCGTCGTTGACTACGTAGCCATCGGCGTCGATGAGGCCGTCCTGCCCATGGATGGTGTAGGGGTCGAGCGCGATGTCGGTGATCACGCCCATGCCGGGAAAGCGTTTCTTGATCTCGCGCACGCACCGCGGCACCAGGCCGTCGGGATTGAACGACTCCTCGGCCGCCGCGGTCTTGAGGGGCGCATCGATCACCGGGAAAAGAACGACAGCGGGAATTCCCAGCGTAAGCGCTTGCTCAACCACCGGAAGGAGCTTGTCGATCGAGCGCCGCGATACCCCGGGCATGGAGGAAACGGGCTCGACATGCCCGGATCCCTCGCGGACGAACAGCGGCAGGATGAGGTCCTCGGGCGCCAGGCGCGCTTCTCGAACCAGCCGCCGGGTGAAGTCTTCGCGGCGGCTGCGGCGCATGCGGCGCAGCGGAAATCGGCCCAGCATTGGCGTGTCCGGAAAGGCGAAAAAAGGCTGGGAACTTTAGCACGGAGGGGTGTTCCTATCCCATGAAGGGCACACGCCCTTCCCCGCTTCTCCTCCCTGAGCGGGTGCCTTAATCCCAATTAAGGCTTTTTTCGCCCCGGCTTTACTCCCCTTTAGCCGGGGCTTTGTTTTTTCCGGCCGCCAGATGCGATAACCGGCTGGCGGCCTCCGATATCCCCTCGCGGCTCAGGCTCGAGAAGAGCTGCACCGTGGCGGCCGGGTAGTCGGCCGCCATTTCGCGACGGACCTTGGCGAGGGTCATCTGGGCCGCCTGCTTGGAGAGCTTGTCGGCCTTGGTGAGCAGCACGTGGACGCCGCGCTTCGCCTCCCTCAGCCAGTCCAGCAACGTGCGGTCGAGGGCGGTGAGCGGGTGACGCACGTCCATCACCACGACCACCACCGCGAGGGACTCACGTTCGGAAACGTAGGTACCGACCAGATGCTTCCAGTGCGCCCGGACCTCGCCCGGAACGCCGGCGTAACCATAGCCCGGAAGATCGACGAGGAATGCCGATCCGCCCAGGGAAAAGAAATTGATCAGTTGCGTGCGCCCCGGCGTCTTGCTCACGAAGGCGAGCCGGCGCCGCCCCGCGAGGGTATTGATGGCGCTCGACTTTCCGGCATTCGAGCGCCCGGCGAAGGCGATTTCCGGTGCGCCCGCTCGCGGCAGCTCGCGCGGATCGTGGACCGACATGGTGAACGTAGCGGCGGCGAACGGAAAATCCTTCGAGGCGCTGCGATTGGCAGGGGAGGCCCGCGCTACGCTAAAATTACCCGCTTTGGCCTTTCCCTTCTCCTTCTTGCCGCCGTCCTTCTCAAGAGGTTTCTGCATGCGCTTCTTCACGGGTTTTTTCGCCGGGCTCATCGCGTCAGTGTACGCAAGCGTCGCCGCGGCCGACGCCAACGTCCCCAAGGCAGACCTCGCGCGCGGCAAGCAGCTCGCGACCACGGTGTGCGCCGCATGCCACGGGGCCGACGGCAACAGCACCGCGCCCGCGAACCCGAACCTCGCGGCCCAGCATGGCGGCTACATCGCCCAGCAACTGGCAGCTTTCAAGTCCGGCGCTCGCCCCAGCCCGGTGATGCAGGGAATGGCTGCCGGCCTCTCACCCGAGGACATGCGCAACGTGGGTGCCTACTACGAGACGCAGAAGCCTCTCCCCGGCCAGGCGCGCGACAAGGTACTGGTGCAGCGCGGCCAGCAGATCTGGCGCGGCGGCATCAAGGCCACCGGAGTGCCCGCGTGCGCGGGCTGTCACGGCGCCGCCGGCCGGGGCATCCCGGCGCAGTATCCGCGCCTCGCCGGCCAGCATTCCGACCTGCACATGGGCTGGCTCAAGGCTTACGCCTCCGGCGCGCGTCCGGACGCCGTCATGGGACCGATCGCTTCCCGCCTTAACGAGGGCGACATGAAGGCGGTGGTCGAGTACATCGCGGCGTTGCGCTAGCCGGCCACCGTCTCCGGCACCGGCGGGGCGGCCACGCCCGCCATCACGAGGCGGTTTTTCCCCGCGCGGTAGAGCGCGTCGTCGGCCGCCTTCTGCAACGTTTCGCTGTCCTGCCCGTCTCCGGGGAAGAAGCTCGCCCCGATGCTCGCGGTGAGGTGGCCGGTCGCCGCGTCCAGCGGGTAAGGTTCCTGCAGCGCGGCGCGCAGTTTGTGCGCCGCGACCGTCGCGCCCTCGACCGAGGCTCCGGGGAGGATGGCGAGGAACTCGTCTCCCCCCAGCCGGCCCACTGTGTCGGATGCCCGCACGCAATCGCGCGCGCGCGCGCCCACCTGCGCGAGCACCCGGTCCCCCGCCGCGTGCCCGTGCGTGTCGTTCACCGCCTTGAAGCCGTCCAGGTCGAAGATCAGCACGGCGAACGTGCCGCCGTCGCGGCTCGCGCGTGCGATCTCCCGCTCCAGGCGATCGCCGAGGAGCGCGCGGTTGGGCAGCCCCGTCACCGTGTCGTAGTGCGCCAGGTGCTCGATGCGTCTCAGCGCACCGGCCTCGCGCGCCTTCGCCCAGCGATAGACGGCGAAGAGTCCGACCAGCACCGCGATCGAGCCCGCCAGAAGCCATGAGACATAGGTGCGCAGCGTGTCGCCGACGCGGATCTGCGCGAGCGTGCCTTCATTGATGCGTCGGCGGTGGACATCGAGCATCCGCCCGCGCCCGCTGGAACGCCGAGCGCGCCGCCGCGAAGGTCGCCTCGAGCTCGGCCGGCCCGTGCGCGCTGGATACGAAGCCCGCCTCGTAGGCCGATGGCGCGAGGTACACGCCGCCGTCGAGCATGCCGTGGAAGAACCGGTTGAACGCCTCGCGATCGCCCTGCATCACTTCCGCGAAGCTGCGCGGAGGCGCGGCGCTGAAGAAGAGGCCGAACATTCCGCCCAGGCTCGCGGCGCTGAAGGTCACGCCCGCCGCGCGTGCTTCGCGCGTGAGCCCGTCGACGAGCGCGGTGGTGGTGGCCGACAGGCGATCGAAAAAGCCGGGGGCGAGCACGCGCTTCAACGTGGCGAGACCCGCGGTCACCGCCACCGGATTGCCGGAAAGCGTGCCGGCCTGGTAGACCGGTCCCACCGGGGCAAGCTTTTGCATCACCTCGCGGCGGCCACCGAAGGCGCCGACCGGCATGCCGCCGCCGATCACCTTGCCGAGGGTGGTGAGGTCGGGGGTGACGCCGAAGATTCCCTGCGCGCCCTGCGGCCCGACGCGGAAGCCGGTCATCACCTCGTCGAAG
>JBKJTM010000547.1:0-3332 GCA_046590805.1 Usitatibacter sp. | reverse complement strand
AGGAGCGCGCGCGCCTCATGGGCGACGCCAAGCAGGCGATGGAGAACGCCTTCCAGTCGCTGTCCGCTGAGGCGCTGCGCCAGAACAACCGCTCCTTCCTCGATCTCGCGCGCTCCTCCCTGGGCGAATTCCAGCAGATGGCCAAGGGCGATCTGGAGAAGCGCCAGCTCGCGATCGATGCGCTTGTCACGCCGGTGAGGAACTCCCTCGAGAAGGTGGACGAGAAGATCGCCGCGCTCGAGAAATCGCGCGAGCACGCATACGGCGAGATCCGCCAGCAATTCACCCAGATGGCGGAGGTGCAGAACCAGCTCCGCGACGAGACCACCAACCTGGTGAAGGCGCTGCGCCAGCCGCACGTTCGCGGCCGCTGGGGGGAGATCCAGTTGCGCCGCGTGGTCGAGATGGCGGGGATGATGCTGCACTGCGATTTCGTCGAGCAGCAGTCGGCGGATGGCGATGACGGCAAGCTGCGCCCCGACCTCGTCGTCAAGCTTCCGGGCAATCGCCAGATCGTGGTCGATTCCAAGGCGCCCATCAGCGCCTACATGGAGGCCCACGAGGCCACCACCGACGAGCTGCGCAAGGTGAAGATCCTGTTGCACGCGCAGCTCATGCGCCGCCACCTCGATTCGCTCGCGAAGAAGAGTTACTGGGAGCAGTTCCAGCCCACGCCCGAGGTTGTCGTCATGTTCATCCCAGGCGAGGCCTTCTTCAGCGCGGCGCTGGAAGCCGATCCGGAGCTCCTCGACAACGCCTTCGGCCAGAACGTGATCATCGCGTCGCCCGCGTCGCTGATGGCGCTCCTCAAGGCGGCGTCCTACGGCTGGCGCCAGGAAGCCATTGCCGACAACGCGCGCGAGATTAGCCAGCTCGGCCAGGAGCTGCACGGGCGCCTGGCCGTGATGGCCGAGCACCTGGCGCGGGTCGGCAAGGGCCTGGGGATCGCGACCGACAGCTACAACGCCGCCATCGCCTCGTTCGAAAGCCGGGTGTTGGTGTCGGCGCGCAAGTTCAAGGACCTCGGGGCCACCTCCCAGGAGGCGGAGATCTTCGAGCTCCGCGCGGTCGAAGGCGGTGTGCGCCGCCTGCAGTCCCAGGACAAGCCCGAAGGCTAGATCCCGCGCACGATCGCCTCGGTCATCGTGCGGGTATTGCCCTTGCCGCGAATGTCGCCAGTGCGCGCTGCAGGATCCGCCAGCGCGGCGGTCGTGGCGCGCGACATTGCCTGCGCTGCTTCCACCGCCGCGGGGATGCCGCGGTCATTCCCCAGCCATTCGATCAGCATGCGCGTGGACTCGATCATCGCGTAGGGGTTGGCGATGCCCTTGCCGGCGATGTCGGGCGCGGATCCATGGGTGGCCTGCGCCATCGCGATCCTGGCTTCTCCGATGCAGAGCCCCGGCGCCATGCCCAGCCCGCCGACAAGACCCGCGGCTTCATCCGAGAGGATGTCGCCGAACATGTTGGTGGTGACTACGACATCGAAGCTCTGCGGGTCGCGCACCAGCCGCATCGCGAAGGTGTCGACGATCACGTCGTCGACGAGGACATCGGGATACTCCTTCGCCGCGCGCAGGCATTCCTCCACGAACATCCCGCAGCCCAGCTTGAACACCGTGTCCTTGTGCACGAAGGTCATGTGCTTCTTGCGCTGGCGCGCGAGGTCCAGGGCCGCTTTCGCCACGCGATAGCTCGCCTTGCGCGTAATGACGCGCATCGACAGCGTCACGTCCTCGGTCGGGCGGAACTCGGCCTGTCCCATGAACATGTTGCGGTCGGGCTGGAAGCCCTCGTTGTTCTCGCGAACGATGATGAGATCCACGTCCTGGTGAAGGCAGCCGATGTCCGGGTAGGAACGCGTCGGCCGCACGTTGGCGAAGAGGTCGAAGCGCTTCCGCAGGATCGGGTGAGGATTGATCGCCGCCGGCCCCTTCGGATAGGCGCGATGGCCGATGGGCCCGAGGATCCAGCCATCGAGCGTGGGCAGCGTGGCGAGCGTCTCCTCCGGCAGCGTCGAGCCGTGGGTATCGAGCGCCTTGCGGCCGATGGGAAGCGCGCGCCATTCGATCGCCACGCCGAAGCGCCTTGCGGCCGCGCGCGCCACCTCCACAGCCGCGGGCACGATCTCGTGCCCGATGTCGTCGCCTTCGAGGATGCCGATCTGCAGGGAGCGTGAAGTCATTCGCGTTATAGTGAAAAAAATTCGATTGGAGAAACGAGATGAAACGTTTTCTTGTCGCCGTGTTCGCGGCGCTCGGTTGCGCCGCGGCGATGCCGGCCGTTTCGCAGGGCTTTCCCAGCAAGCCTATCAAACTCATCGTGCCGCTCGCCGCCGCTGGCACTGGCGACACCTTGTCGCGCGCGGTGGCGGATGAGATGTCGCGCGAGCTGGGCCAGCCCGTGGTGGTCGAGAACAAGCCGGGAGCGGGGGGCCTGGTCGGGACGGAGATGGTGGCGGCGGCACCGGCGGATGGCTACACCTTGCTGGCGGTGAGCCCGTCACACGTCATCAATCCGGCGCTCTACGTGAACAAGAAAACCTACGACCCGCTGAAGGGCTTCGAACCGATCACAGTGATGGCGATGACGCACCAGATCATCGTGGCGCATCCCTCAGTGCCGGTCGCGAATACCCAGGAGCTCATCGCCTATGCGAAGAAGAACCCCGGCAAGCTCAACTACGGCTCCGCGGGCACGGGCTCGGCCACGCACCTCAACATGGAGCTCTTCCGCTCCATGGCCGGCATCGACATCGTGCACATTCCGTACAAGGGCAGCACCCAGGCGCGGCAGGACGTGCTCTCGGGCCAGGTGCAGCTGGCGATGGATGGCCTGCTGCCGTTGCAGCCGCTGATCAAGGATGGGCGCCTGAAGCCCATTGGCATCACCAGCAGCAAGCGCGCGCAGAGCAATCCGGAAATCCCGACCCTGGGCGAAGCGGTGAAGGGCTATGCCACCGAAACCTGGTATGGCATTCTCGTCCCGGCCGGCACCCCAAAGGACATCATCGCCAAGCTGCATGCTTCTGCGGTGAAGGCTCTGAACTCCCCGACCGTGAGGGACCGCTTCCAGAAGCTCGGCGCGGAAACCGTCGCCAACTCGCCGGAGGACTTCCGCCGGATGCTCGAGGTCGAGCAGAAAGTCTGGGCCAAGGTGGTGAAGGACTCCGGCGCCAAGGTGGAGTGATGAAGCGTCCCTCCACGCGGTTGCGTGAGCTCATCGCCCGCGGGCCGACGCTCTACGTCCCCGGTTGCTACAGCGCCATGAGCGGGCGCGTGCTCGAAGCCGCCGGCTTCGAGGCGATCTACATGACGGGCTACGGCACGTCG
>JBKJTM010000244.1:0-2976 GCA_046590805.1 Usitatibacter sp. | reverse complement strand
GCACCGCGGCGGACGGCGCCTATGGCGTGGTCTTCGAGGGGCGCCGTCCGCCGCGGTGCCGCCCTCGTCGTCCTCGCAGTCCTTCTGGCAGTACACCAGCGCATAGGCGGTGCCGCGAATGCCGATGCTCGCGAGCGGCGTGGACATGCGGTAGCGGTCCTGGCGGTTGCGACCGATGAGGCCGGTCAAGGTGCGCAGTCCTCCCTCGAGCAGCGCGAACGCCGCGCCCGACACGCCATCGTCGGCGCCTGTGAAGCGGTACTCGGAAATCTGGAAGCGGCTCTTCGCGCGCATCGCGACAATGCTCGCGTCGGTGAAGCGCAACTGGGCGCTGCTCGCCGCGCCGGTGCGCACGACGTCGCCGTTCAGGATCTCCGCGCCGGTCGCCAAAGGAACCTCGCCGCCGGCACGCTGAACGGAGACCTCGCCCACGGCGATCAGTACGCGGCCGGCCGGTTGGGCCCAGGCATGCAGTCCTGCCAGCGAGAGGCAGAGCAACACCAGTGCGCGCAGCCAATTCGTCCTAGCGGAATTCATAGCGCCCCCGAAGCATGGTCGTACGCCGGCGATACTCGTAGAGCGCGAGATTCGAATCGTTCCTCGCTTCGGTGAACTCCGCGCGCACGGACAGGCCTCGCATCACCAGCCACGAAAGCGCGAGCTCCCCCGCGAGATAGCGGTCGTCGCGGGCCGTCTGCAGCACCGCGTCGGGCTCGAGGTAGCGGCTACGCTGCCAGACGCCGCCCGCGGCAAGCGACCAATCGCCCAGCGCCAGCAATGAAAAGCCCACGCGAGCGCCGAACATGTCGCGCGACAGGTCCTGGCGGTCGTCGTTCACGTTGCGCTCGCGTCCGAAATTGAGCCCTGCCTCCACCTGGGGGCGCGACGCGCCCGCGAACGCATGGCGCCATCCGAGGGCGGCCGTCGCGAACTCGCTGTCGCGCACCACGTTGAAGCCGGAGAACTCGTTCCTGCCGGCCTGGAATCCGATCGAAGCCGCGTCGCGCTCGCTTGCCGGCATGCCGAGGTCCGCAAACACGCCCTGCGTATGGCGGTAGGGAACGCGGTCAAGGGTCTGGTACGCGCGGCTCGCGCCCACCCGCCATGCTCCTCCACGCCAGGGGCCCTGCAGCCCCGCGGAGCCCGCATACAGCGCCTGGTCGAAATCGTCCTGGGTCGGGTAACGCGAAATGTCGGCCTGGCCGGCGGCAAAGAAGGCCACGCGACGTGTCACCGGCAAGGTGGCGCGGAAGCCCCCGCCCCACTGCCGCGTGCGATCCCCGGCGCGCACGCCCTGCTCCGCCACGGTCACCTCGCCCACGACCGGCAACGTGATCAGCGGGTTGTCCACGCCGGCGCGCGGGTTGGAGTCGTAGCCGAGGCCCGCCTCGACATGGCCGCTGAAAGTCGCGCGATCGCGGCGTTCGCGTTCGCGCAGCGCAACGAGGTGCTCGCGAATGACCCGGACCACGGCGGCCGGAGGGTTGCGCGAGAGCGCCAGCTCGAACTCCTCGCGCGCCCGCAGGTCATCGCCGAGGAGGAAGTAGCCACGGGCGAGCTCCAGTCGCGCCGCCTCGTCGCCGGGACTGAGCAGCAGGAAGCGCTCGAGAGCGAGCACGCCCACAGCCGGCTTGCCGGCGTTGACGGCTGCGATGCCGAAGACGAGGTCGAAGGCGGGATCGCCGAGGCGCTCGGGCGCCCGGAGCCCGAGCTCGTATGCGGCGGTGGCCTGGCCGCGTTCCAACAGCGCGCGCAGTTCCAGGGGCGTCTGCCCCTGCGAAGCCCCGGCATGCGCAAGCAACGCAGCGAGGCAGATCACAGGCCCATTTCGCATTGTCATCACCCGTCCTGTGGAGGTACGGCCATCGCCGCCTTCAGATACACCGCCATCGACCAGAGCGTGATCCCCGCTGCGATCCAGATCAGCACGTGCCCGATGGGCCGCGTGTGGAAGAGACCGAAGAGCACGTCGTCGAACAACAGGAACGGGATCGCCACCAGCTGCGCGATCGTCTTCACCTTCCCCGCCATGTTCACCGCGACGCTCTTCGAATGCCCGATCTGCGCCATCCACTCGCGCAGCGCCGAGATGGTGATCTCGCGCCCGATGATGATGAGCGCCACCAGAGCGTAGACCCGCCCGAACTCGGTGAGCACGATCAGCGCCGCCGCCACCATCAGCTTGTCGGCGACGGGATCGAGGAAAGCGCCGAACGAGGTGATCTGGTTCCACTTGCGCGCGAGGTAGCCATCGAGCCAGTCGGTGATCGCCGCGCCGATGAAGATCCACATGGAGATCACGTTGCGCGCCTTCTCGGTGATCCAGTCCTCGGGGACGTACAGGACGGCCACGAAAAGCGGGATCGCGACGATCCGGCACCACGTGAGGAAGAGCGGAAAGTTGAAGCGAACGGCCACAGCTAGTGCAGTTCCTGGTAGATGCGTTCAGCCAGTTTACGGCTGATCCCTTCCACCCGCGCCAGGTCGTCGATACCAGCGGCCAATACTCCCTGCAGCCCGCCGAAATGCTGCAGCAGCGCCTGGCGCCGCTGCGGTCCCACGGCCGAAATCTCCTCCAACCGCGAGGCCGTGCGCGCCTTGCCGCGGCGCGCGCGATGCCCGGTGATGGCGAAGCGGTGCGCCTCGTCCCTCACCTGCTGGATGAGGTGCAATGCCGGGTGGTCGGGCGGGAGCCTCCTCGGCTCCTCCTCATCCGGGAAGAAGAGCTGCTCCATGCCGGGCTTGCGCTCGACGCCCTTCGCTACGCCGATCATGCGGATCTGGTGCAGGCCGAGATCACCCATCACGCCCTTCGCGGCATTCAACTGCCCGAGGCCGCCATCGATCAGCACCAGGTCCGGAGTCTTGCCCTCGCCCGCGTCGACCAGCTTGCGGTAACGCTTGTCGAGCGCGAAGCGCATCGCGGCATAGTCGTCGCCCGGCTCCACGCCCTTCACGTTGTAGCGCCGGTACTCG
>JBKJTM010000209.1:0-4553 GCA_046590805.1 Usitatibacter sp. | reverse complement strand
GCGCTCACCATCGCCGTCCTGGTGCTGCTGCAGCACGGCAAGGGCGCCGACATGGGCGCCGCATTCGGCAGCGGCTCAGCCGGCAGCCTGTTCGGCTCCGCGGGAGCGGCCAACTTCCTGTCGCGCACCACCGCGGTGCTGGCCGCCGTGTTCTTCGCGACCACCCTCACCCTCACCTATTTCAGTGCCCCGTCCAAGTCCAGCGGCGTGACCGAGAGTCTCGTCGTCCCGGCGGGACAGGCCGAATCGAAACCCGCGGCGCCCGCTTCCTCGGCACCGGCGCCCGCGGGAAGCTCCCAGGGAAAGCCCGGGGAGATTCCCAAGTAGGGTTTGTCGTAGATCAGTATCGCCGGGTCCGAAGTCCCGGATCATTGCCGTCGTGGTGGAATTGGTAGACACGCTGTCTTGAGGGGGCAGTGCCGAAAGGCGTAAGAGTTCGAGTCTCTTCGACGGCACCATTGTTTTTTTTCGTTCCAGCTGGGATCCAGGCATTGCTCGAGAGTTATTTCGCGATCCTGATGTTCCTCGCCATCGGCTGCGCCGTGGGCGTGGGCGGAATTGTGACCAGCGGCGCGCTCGCCCGCCTCACCGGATCGCAGAATCCCGACAGCGAGAAAAACTCGCCCTACGAGTGCGGCTTCGAGGCGTTCGAGGACGCGCGCATGAAGTTCGACGTGCGCTATTACCTGGTCGCGATCCTCTTCATCCTCTTCGACCTCGAGATCGCCTTTCTCTTCCCCTGGGCGATCGTGCTGCAGGATATCGGCTGGTTCGGCCTGGTGGCGATGCTGATCTTCCTCGGCATCCTGGTGGTGGGCTTCATCTACGAGTGGAAGAAAGGAGCCCTGGAATGGGAGTGATGCGCGAAGGGCCCGCCGAGGCGCGGGAAGGCGTATCGCAGCAGGGCTTCGTCGTCACCCAGGTGGACAACGTCCTCAACTGGGCGCGCACCGGGTCGCTCTGGCCGATGACCTTCGGGCTCGCGTGCTGCGCGGTGGAGATGATGCACGCGGGAGCTTCCCGCTACGACCTCGACCGCTTCGGCATCGTCTTCCGCCCGAGCCCGCGCCAGTCGGACCTGATGATCGTGGCCGGCACGCTCTGCAACAAGATGGCGCCGGCGATGCGCAAGGTCTACGACCAGATGGCCGAGCCGCGCTGGGTGGTGTCGATGGGCTCGTGCGCCAACGGCGGCGGCTACTACCATTACTCGTATTCCGTGGTGCGCGGCTGCGATCGCATCGTGCCGGTGGACATCTACGTCCCCGGGTGCCCGCCCACGGCGGAAGCGCTGCTCTACGGCCTGCTGCAGCTGCAGAACAAGATCCGCCGCACCAACACCATTTCCAGGCGCTAGGTGGCCTCCGGAAAGCTCGAAGGGCTGCAAGGCGCGATCGCCACCGCGATCGGGGAACGCCTGCGCGCCTCGACCGTTGATCGCGGCCAGCTCACCATCGAGGTTGCGGCAGCGGACCTGCGGGCGGTCTGCTCCACGCTGCGCGACAACCCCTCGCTCGGCTTCTCGATGCTGATCGACCTCTACGGCATCGACTACAGTGGCTTCGGCGGCGGCTGGGAGGGGCAGCGATTCGCGGTGGGCTACAACCTGATGTCGATCGACCATAACTGGCGCGTGCGCGTGCGCGTGTTCTGCTCCGACGACGACTTCCCCGCGCTGGACTCGGTGATCGGCCTCTGGCCGGCGGCCAACTGGTACGAGCGCGAGGCCTTCGACCTCTACGGGATCATGTTCAAGGGCCACCCGGACCTGCGCCGCATCCTCACGGACTACGGCTTCGTCGGCCACCCGTTCCGCAAGGACTTCCCCATCACCGGGTATGTCGAGATGCGCTACGACCCCGAGCAGAAGCGCGTCGTCTACCAGCCGGTCACCATCGAGCCGCGCGAGATCGTGCCGCGCGTGATCCGCGAGGACGCGTACGGGGAATCGGGGAAGAAATGAGCAGCGCGCGAAACTTCAATGCCGAGCTTCACCACAGAGGACACAGAGGCAACACAGAGGTGGCACAGAGAAGACCCTTCAGTCGTATTCGTGGCTGTGGCTACGGGGTCGCGGACCCACACAGATGTTTTCCTTTGTGCCACCTCTGTGCATCCTCTGTGTCCTCTGTGGTGAAACACACCGTCTGAATGGCCGAGATCCGCAATTACACGATGAACTTCGGGCCGCAGCACCCTGCGGCGCACGGGGTATTGCGCCTGGTGCTGGAGCTCGACGGCGAGGTGATCCAGCGCGCCGACCCGCACATCGGGCTGCTGCACCGGGCTACCGAGAAGCTCGCCGAGACGCGCACCTACATCCAGAGCGTGCCGTACATGGATCGCCTCGACTACATGTCGATGATGTGCAACGAGCACGCCTACGTGATGGCGATCGAAAGGCTCCTCGGCGTCGACGTGCCGGTGCGCGCGCAGTACATCCGCGTGATGTTCGACGAGATCACGCGCATCCTCAACCACCTGCTGTGGATCGGCTCCCACGCGCTCGACGTGGGCGCCATGACCGTCTTCCTCTACGCGTTCCGCGAGCGCGAGGACCTGATGGACATGTACGAGGCGGTGTCGGGCGCGCGCATGCACGCGGCCTACTACCGGCCCGGCGGCGTCTACCGCGACCTGCCCGAGCGGATGCCGCAGTACAAGGAGACCACGGTCCGCAGCTCGCAGAAGGTGAAGGAGCTGAACGAGAACCGGCAGGGGTCGCTGCTCGACTTCGCCGCGGACTTCACGCGCCGCTTCCCCACCTACGTGGACGAGTACGAGACCCTGCTCACGGGGAACCGCATCTGGAAGCAGCGCACAGTCGGGATCGGCGTGGTGACCCCGGAGCGCGCGCAGGCGCTGGGCTTCACCGGGCCGATGCTGCGCGGCTCGGGCATCGCGTGGGATCTGCGCCGCAAGCAGCCCTACGAGGTGTACGACAAGCTCGCGTTCGACATCCCGGTCGGCACCAACGGCGACTGCTACGACCGCTACCTGGTGCGCGTGCAGGAGATGCGCGAGTCCAACCGCATCATCAAGCAGTGCATCGACTGGCTGCGCGCCAATCCCGGCCCGGTCATCACCGCCAACCACAAGGTGGCGCCGCCGACGCGCGTGGAGATGAAGGAGAGCATGGAGGAGCTGATCCACCACTTCAAGCTCTTCAGCGAGGGGATGCACGTGCCCCCGGGCGAGGTCTACGCGGCGATCGAGCATCCCAAGGGCGAGTTCGGCATCTTCCTCATGTCCGACGGCGCCAACAAGCCGTGGCGGCTGAAGATCCGGTCCCCGGGCTTCCCCCACCTCGCCGCCATGGACGAGATGGCGAAGGGCCACATGATCGCCGACGTGGTGGCGATCATCGGCACCATGGACATCGTGTTCGGGGACATCGACCGGTGAGCGCGAGCGAAGCCAAGCCGTCCCGAACCATCGACGCCCGCGTGGTCAACATCGAAGAGCTCGAGCTCGAGCACTTCAGCGCCGTGGGCGGCAAGTTCGAGGGCGATTGCGCGCGCATCGGCCCCCTCGTTGGCGCGAAGGACCTCGGCTACTCCTACGACGTGGTGCCGCCGGGCAAGATTTCCTGCCCCTTCCACAGCCATCGCGGGGAGGAGGAGATGTTCTTCATCGTGAAGGGCGAAGGCACGCTGCGCTATGGCAACGAGCGCCGCAAGGTGCGCGCCGGCGACTTCATCTGCTGTCCGGTGGGCGGCCCCGAAACGGCGCACCAGATCATCAACGACTCCGACGCGGTGCTGGCCTACGTCTCGGTGAGCACCATGATGCCGGCCGAAGTCTGCGAGTACCCCGACTCCGGCAAGATCGGGTCTTTCGGCGGCAGCGGCGCAACGCGCCTGCGCCACATGACCGAAGGCGCGGCCGGCGTCGACTACTGGAAGGGCGAGTGACCATGGCGCTCCTTTCGGCCGAATCCCTGCAACGCATCGAGCACGAGGCGGCCAAGTACCCGCCGGAGCAGCGCCAGTCCGCGGTGATGAGCGCGCTCGCCATCGCGCAGGACCAGCTCCACATCCTCACCAACGAGGTGATGGAGGAAGTGGCCACGGTGCTGCGCATGCCGCCGGTGTGGGTGTACGAGGTCGCCACTTTCTACAACATGTACAACCTGAAGCCCGTCGGCAGGTACAAGCTCACCATCTGCACCAACTTGCCATGCGCCCTTTCCGGCGCGGTGGAGGCCTCGCAGCACCTGATGGAGCAATGCGGCGTGGCCGGCTTCGGCGCCACCAGCGCCGACGGCCGCTTCACCGTGAAGGAAGGCGAGTGCATGGGCGCCTGCGGCGACGCGCCGGTGCTGCTGGTCAACAACAAGCGCATGTGCAGCTTCATGTCGAACGAGAACATCGATGCGCTGGTGGAGGAGCTCAAGTGAGAACCTTCGTCATTCCCGCGAAGGCGGGAATCCAATTGACTAGGCCCCCGCCTACGCGGGGGCGACAACTATGACACTCGACTACGGCCCCGAGGCGGTCATCATGAAGGGCCTCGACGGCGCGAACTGGGGCCTGAAGGCCTACCAGGAGCGC
>JBKJTM010000178.1:0-13657 GCA_046590805.1 Usitatibacter sp. | reverse complement strand
CGCTCGCCGCGGACACGCTGCGCTACACCGCGCAGGACGCGGAGCGCCTCGAGCTCACCGACGAGATCGTGAAGGAGCCGCTCGGCGTCCTGCGCGGTATAGCGCAGGGTGTCCGCGGCGAGCGACGCCTTGGTCGAGTCCTTCCAGAGGATCGACGCGCACGCCTCGGGAGAGATCACGGAATAGATCGAGTACTCGAGCATCACGAGACGGTTGCCCACACCGATCGCGAGCGCACCGCCGGAGCCGCCCTCGCCGATGACGGTGCAGATGATCGGCACGTCGAGCTTCGCCATCACCAGCAGGTTCTTCGCGATCGCTTCCGCCTGCCCGCGCTCCTCGGCGCCGATGCCGGGATACGCGCCGGGCGTGTCGACGAAGGTGAGCAGCGGCACGCCGAATTTCTCCGCGAGCTTCATCAGGCGCAGCGCCTTGCGGTAGCCCTCGGGCCGCGGCATGCCGAAGTTGCGGTGGATCTTGTCGTTGGTGTCGCGCCCCTTCTGGTGCCCGATCACCATCACGCTCTGGCCGTTGAAGCGCGCGAGGCCGCCGACGATCGCCGGGTCGTCGGCGAACGCGCGGTCGCCGTGCAGCTCCTCGAAATCGGTGCACACCGCGCTGGCGTAGTCGAGCGTATAGGGACGCTGCGGATGGCGCGCGACCTTGGAGATCTGCCAGGCGGAGAGCTTGGCGTAAATTTCCTTGGTGAGGTCGCGGCTCTTCTTCGACAGGCGGTCGATCTCCTGGGAGATGTCGACGGCGCTGTCGTCCTGGACAAAGCGCAGCTCCTCGATCTTCTGCTCCAGCTCGGCGATCGGCTGCTCGAAATCCAGAAAGCTGGTTTTCACGTAGTTGTAATATGAAGCGTTGTAACCGCGAAATGATAGCAGCCAATGTCCACCCATTCCGCCCCACAGGGGGCGCGCAGGTCCGGCGGATTGCAATCGCTGCCCATGCGCATGCCCGCCACTCGATGAGCCTCGATCCCGCCCAGTCGCGCTTGGCGGACCTGCTGGCGCGCGCCGGACTCGGCGATCGCAAGGCCTTCGAGGCGCTCTACTCCGAGGCGTCGCCGCGGCTCTTCGCCGTGGCGCTGCGCATCGTCCGCGAGCGGGCCCTGGCGGAGGAGGTCCTGCAGGACGGGTTTGTCAGCATCTGGAACCATGCCGCGGACTACGCGCGCGAAAGGAGCGCGCCGTTCACGTGGATGGCGACGATCGTGCGCAACCGCAGCCTCGATGTCGTCCGCCGATCCCGCGAGGAGCCGGATATCGACGGCGAGCGCGCCGCGGGCCTCGTCGACGAGTCCGCCTCGCCCGCCCGCGAGACCGAGGCGCGCGCCGAGGCGCACTCGATCGCCCGATGCCTCGAGGAGCTCGACGCCGAAGAGCGCCAGACAGTCGCCCTCGCCTTCTTCCATGGGCTCACGCATTCGGAGCTCGCGGTCCACCTGCGCCGGCCGCTGGGCACCGTGAAGACCCACGTTCGGCGCGGCCTCGCGCGGCTGCGGGACTGCATGATGCGCAACGGCGCGGCGGCGCGGAGCTGAGATGCGCGCGCTCTCCGAAAACCTCGCCCATGCGCTCGCTGCCGAATACGTGCTCGGGACCTTGCGCGGGCGCGCGCGGCGCCGCTTCGAGGCGATCGCCGCCGCCGATGCCGCTGTCGGCCGGATCCTGAAGCGCTGGGAGGAGCAGCTCACGCCGCTCGCCGAGCGGATCGCGCCGGTGGAGCCGCCCGCACGCCTCTGGAAGGCGATCGAGGTCCGCATCCACCAACGTGGCGCAGCGGCACCGGAAAAGGCCGCATTGGGATTCTGGCAGGCGTTCGGAATGGTGAGCGCCGGACTTGCCGCGATGCTCCTGGTGGCCTTCCTCGCCTTCGCGCCCCGGCCCGCGGAAGACCCGCTATTCGTCGCCGTGGTCACCGCGCCCGACGCCTCGCCGCACATGGTGATCTCGATGCACGCGCCCGACCTGCTGCGTGTACGAATGGTCAAGCCGTGGAGCGGGACCGAGGGCAGGAGCCTGGAGCTCTGGGTGCTGCCCACGCGTGGCGCACCCCGCTCCCTCGGGCTCGTTTCCAATTCCCCCGGCGACACGCTGATCCGCATCCTCCCCGGCGACCCGCGCGTGCGCGACGCAAACGCGCTCGCGGTGAGCCTGGAGCCCCCGGGAGGATCGCCCACGCAAGCGCCGACGGGCCCGGTGCTCGGATCCGGCGTGATCGCGCCGGGACGCGCGATCTAGCTAGGGAAAGTCTGACCTATGGCGCCGCTCTCGCCTTGTCGAGGCCGGCGCAGAGCTGCGCCACGCCCTCGGCGAGCCGCGCCGTGGGCCGCTGGATGGTGTCGGGGTCGATGAACAGCAGCCGCCCCCGCCGCACCGCGGCAAGCGTCGGACGCGCGCGCCAGTTGGCGCGGAACTCGCTCTCGCTCGCGCCCGATCCCGCGCCGACGATCACCGCCGGATCGCGGGCGTAGACGTCCTCCCAGGAAACGAGCGGCGCCACGCCGGGCAGGTCCTTGAACGCGTTGCTCGCGCCGCAGAGCTCGAGCGCCTCGTTGATCCAGTGCGGCCCGGCGATGGTGGTGAGAGGCTTGTGCCAGATCTCGAGGAACACCGGGATCAGTGCGAGGCCCGCGTGGCTGTCGCGCAGGCGCGCGAGCTTGTCGCGATACGCCGAGACCGCCGGCGCGGCGTCGCTGCCGACGAGCGTGCCGAGCGCCTGCATGAGGCGCGGGACATCCTCGAGCGTGCGCGCCTGGGCGACGAAGATCGCGATGCCGAAGGCCTTGAGGCGCTCGAGCTCCTCGGGGCGCACGCTGTCCTTCCAAGCGAGCGCCAGGTCGGGGCGCAGCGCCGCGATCGACTCGAGCGACAGGCCCGCGGCGCTCGACACCCGCGGCAAACCCTGCGCCTGCGCTGGATAGTCGCTGTGCGCGCTCACGCCCACCACGCGAGGACCTGCGCCCGCGGAGAACGCAAGCTCGGTCAGGAACGGCGCGAGCGCCACGATGCGCTTCGCCGGCGCCTTCAACTCGACCCTGCGGCCGGAGTCGTCGGTGAGCGAGATTTCAGCGGCGCTGGACGATGTGATGCAAAAGGCGAACAGGACGCCGATGCATCGGCGTTCAAACGCTTTACGCCTGACGCAGCCGCCGTCGTTTCTCATACGCCTCGCGCGAGATCGCGCAGTCTTCGAGGAAGTACGGTAACTCCTCCAGCGTGAGCGCCTGCCCCGCATCGACCAGCGCCTTCGCGGGCTCGGGATGGATGTCGGTGAGCACCAGGTTCGCGCCGGCGATGATCCCCTGCGCGGCCACATGGAAGATGTCCTGGAGCCCGTCGGGTGAAGCGGCGCGGATGCCCACGGAGTGCGACGGATCGATGCACACCGGCATGCGCGTCAGGCGCTTCACCACCGGCACGTGCGCGAAGTCCACCAGGTTGCGATGCGGATCGCCGAAGTTGGTCTTCATGCCGCGCAGGCAGAAGACGATGTCGCGATTGCCCGCGGCGGCGACGTACTCCGCGGCGAGCAGCGACTCGTGCAGAGTGATGCCGAAGCCGCGCTTGAGCATGATCGGGAAGTCGCGCTGGCTGCCGACGGTCTTCAGCAGCTCGAAGTTCTGCGTGTTGCGGGTGCCGATCTGCAGCATGACGCCGGTCGCCTCGCCCGTCTGGCGCAGCGCCGCGCGGATCTCGTCAAGGTGCTCGTCGCGCGTGACCTCCATCGAGATCACCTGCACGCCGTACTTGCCGGCAAGCTCGAACACGTAGGGCAGGCACTGCTTGCCGTAGCCCTGGAACGAGTAGGGGCTGGTGCGCGGCTTGTACGCGCCCATGCGCGCGCACACCTGGCCCGCCTCCTGGAGCGCTTTGAAGGTGCGCTCGGTGTACTCGCGCGTGTCCACCGCGTTCAGGCCCGCGACGACATGGAATGCGTCCTGGTCGAACGCCACGCCGCGATACTCGAAGCGGATCGAGTCCTCGTTGCCGGAACCCCGCCCGAGGATGCGGAACTCGGTCTTCATTCGCCGTGCGCGAGGCGTCTGCGCCGCACCCCGTCAGCGAGGGTCTCGAGCAACGCCTCGGTATCGGCCCATCCGAGGCACGGGTCGGTGATCGAGACGCCGCGCGCGAGCGGCTTGCCCGGCACCAGGTCCTGGCGGCCGGGGTTCAAATGGCTTTCCACCATCGCGCCGACGATGCGCTCATCGCCCGCGGCAACCTGCGCGGCCACGTCGCGGCCGACGTCCATCTGGCGCTCGTACCTCTTCGCGGCGTTGGCGTGGGAGAAATCGATCATCAGGTGCGGCGCGAGCCCGGCCGACGCGAGCTCCTCGGCGGCCATCTGCACGCTCGCCGCGTCGTAGTTGGGCGCCTTGCCGCCGCGCAGGATCACGTGGCAGTCCTCGTTGCCGACGGTCTCGAAGATCGCCGCCTGCCCGGTCTTGGTCATGCCCATGAAGGCGTGCGGCGCGGCGGCCGCGCGCAATGCGTCGACGGCAATGCGGATCGAGCCGTCGGTGCCGTTCTTGAAGCCGACCGGGCACGACAGGCCCGATGCGAGCTGACGATGCGACTGCGACTCGGTGGTGCGCGCGCCGATGGCGCCCCAGGCGATCAGGTCGGAGATGTACTGCGGCGAGAGGAGATCGAGGAACTCGGTGCCGCAGGGCAGGCCCAGGCGGTTGATCTCCAGCAGCAGCTTCCTCGCCAGGCGCAGCCCTTCGTTGATCGCGAAGCTGCCGTCCAGCCGCGGATCGTTGATGAATCCCTTCCAGCCCACGGTAGTGCGCGGCTTCTCGAAATAGACCCGCATCACCACCAGCAGGTCCGGAGCATGGCGGCGCGCGGCCTCGTGCAACCGATGCGCGTACTCGAGCGCGGCGGCGGCATCGTGGATCGAGCACGGCCCCACCACCGCGACCATGCGGTCGTCGGCGCCGTGGAGCACGCGGTGGATGCCCTGGCGCGCGCCGCGGACGGTCGCGAGCGCCAGCGCATCCATCGGCAGCTCTTCCAGCAGCAGCTGCGGCGCGATCAGCGCGCGGACGTCGGAGATCCGCAGATCGTCGATCGGGGACGGACCCTGGTTTACGCCCTTGCCTGGTTCAGGGTCCGCCCCCGGTTTGGTGTGGGGTCCGTCCCCGGTCTTCACGATCTTCATCATTCCTCCGCCGCGATGCGGCGCTTGCGTACGCTCTCCGCCAGCCCCTCGAGGAGCGCGATGGTGTCGTCCCAGCCGAGGCAGGCGTCGGTGATCGAGACGCCGTACTCCAGCGCCTTCCCCGGAACCAGGTCCTGGCGTCCCGGGTTGAGGTGGCTCTCCACCATCACGCCGACGATACGCCGCTCGCCGCCGGCCACCTGCGCGCCCACGTCGCCCGCCACCTCGATCTGCCTGCGGTACTGCTTGGACGAGTTGGCGTGGCTGAAGTCCACCATCACGTGCTGGCGCAGCCCCGCCGAGGCGAGCTCGCGGCAGGCCGCGTCCACGCTCGCCGCGTCGTAGTTGGTCTGCTTTCCGCCGCGCAGGATCACGTGGCAGTCCTCGTTGCCCGCGGTCTTGAACACCGCGACGTGGCCCGACTTGGTGACCGAGATGAAGTGGTGGCGCGAGTTGGCCGCCTTGATCGCGTCCACCGCGATGCGGATGTTGCCGTCGGTGCCGTTCTTGAAGCCCACCGGGCACGACAGCCCCGAGGCGAGCTGGCGATGCGACTGCGATTCGGTGGTGCGCGCGCCGATCGCGCCCCAGGAAATCAGGTCGGCGATGTACTGCGGAGAGATGAGGTCGAGGAACTCGGTGCCGCAGGGCACGCCGAGCTCGTTGATCTCCAGCAACAGCTTCCTAGCGAGCCGGAGACCCTCGTTCACGTCGAAGGTCTCGTCCAACCGCGGGTCGTTGATGAGGCCCTTCCAGCCGACGGTGGTGCGCGGCTTCTCGAAATAGACGCGCATCACGATCGCGAGATCGCGGCCCAGGCGCTCGCCCTCGGCCGCGAGGCGCCCGGCATACTCGAGCGCGGCGCGGGAGTCGTGGATCGAGCACGGCCCCACCACCACCAGCAGGCGGTCGTCGGCGCCGCGCAGGATGTCGTGCACCGCCTTGCGCCCTTCGAAGGTCGCGCGCTCGGAGCGCTCGGTGGCCGCGAGCTCGCGCATCACCTGCATGGGAGCGAGCAGCTCGGCTCCCTGCTCGATGCGTACGTCGTCGGTTCGATAGTGGGTCATAAAAAAAAACCGCCAGGTTCGCTGGCGGTCTTCGTGGATTCGGGGGGCTAAACCTGGCTCAAATCCTCTCGACCGCCGCGGGCGTGAGATGGAAGAACCAGAAGAAATACGCGGACCAGCGCTGCATGAGGGCGATGCTAGCATACGACCGATGAAACTTCTCCCTGCCCTCGCCCTCGCCGCCTTTGCAGCCGCCGCCCATGCGGCAACCGAATCCGGCCCGCGTGCGGTCGCGATCACCCTCGAGCCGGCCAAGATCCACGAAGAGTGCATGCGGCTGGAAGCGGGGGACAAGCGCCGCTTCCACTGGAAATCGGACGCCCCGGTGGATTTCAACGTCCACTACCACGAGGGCAAGGAAGTCTTCTTCCCGGTGAAGCGCGACGCCATGCGCGGCGACGGCGGCACGCTCACGGCGAAGATCGCGCAGGACTACTGCTGGATGTGGACGGCGAAGAATGCGCCGGCCAAGATCGAGGGCAGCATCGATCTCGCGAAATAGTCGCTTTCCCTCGCTGTTTGGTCAGCTACGCCGGTACAAACTTCAACGCCACGCCGTTGTTGCAATAGCGCTTGCCCGTGGGTTTCGGTCCATCGTCGAACACGTGACCCTGGTGTCCCTCGCACCTCGCGCAGTGGTACTCGGTGCGCGGGTAGAGGATCTTCCAGTCGGTCTTGGTCCCGAGGGACCCCGGGATCGCGGCGTAGAAGCTCGGCCAGCCGGTGCCGCTCTCGTACTTGGCCTCGGAAGTGAAGAGCGGCAGGTCGCAGCCGGCGCAGGTGAACACGCCCTTCCTCTTCTCCTTGTTGAACGGGCTCGAGCCGGGCGCCTCGGTGCCCTCCTGGCGCAGCACCAGGAACTGCTGCGGCGTGAGGCGCTTCCTCCACTCCTCGTCGGAGAGCTTCAGCTTCTCGATCTTGGTCGGCTCGCCGGCCTTCGGGGCGGCGCCGGCGTGGGCCACGAAAAGCGCGCCGAGGGTGGCCAGGAATTCGCGTCGGATCATGTTTTTGCGCTCGTTGGGTGATGTTGCCGATGGGTCGCCGCGGGAGGCGCGAAATTACGCGGACATCAGGCGGCGCCGGTGCCGCCCACGGTGAGCCCTTCGATGCGGATGGTGGGTTGCCCCACCCCCACGGGCACGCTCTGCCCGTCCTTGCCGCACATGCCGATGCCCGGGTCGAGGCACATGTCGTTGCCGAGCATGCTCACGTGGGTGAGCGCCTCCGGCCCGTTGCCGATCAGCGTCGCGCCCTTCACCGGGTACTGGATCCTGCCGTTCTCGACCCAGTAGGCCTCGGATGCCGAGAACACGAACTTGCCGCTGGTGATGTCGACCTCGCCGCCGCCGAAGTTCACCGCGTAGAGGCCGCGATCGAGCGACGCGACGATCTCTGCCGGATCCTTGTCGCCGCCCAGCATGAAGGTGTTGGTCATGCGCGGCATCGGGATGCTCGCATACGACTCGCGCCGGCCATTGCCGGTCGGTGCCACGCCCATGAGGCGGGCGTTGAGGCGGTCCTGCAGGTAGCCCTTGAGGATGCCGTCCTCGATCAGCACCGAGCGCCCGGTGGGATTGCCCTCGTCATCCACCGAGAGCGAACCGCGGCGGTCCTGGATGGTGCCGTCGTCGATCACCGTCACGCCGGGTGCCGCGACGCGCTCGCCGATCCGCCCGCTGAAGGCGGAGGTGCCCTTGCGGTTGAAGTCGCCCTCGAGCCCGTGGCCGATGGCCTCGTGCAGCAGGATGCCGGGCCAGCCGGGGCCGAGCACCACGCTCATCACGCCGGCGGGGGCGGGACGCGAGTCGAGGTTCAACACCGCCTGGCGCACCGCGTCGGCGGCGAGCTTGCCGAGCAGCTCGTCGGTGAAATAGCCGTAGCCGAAGCGCCCACCCGCGCCCTGGTATCCCTGCTCGCGGCGTCCATCCCGCTCGGCGATGACGGTAACCGACAGGTGCACCAGCGGACGCACGTCGGCGGCCATGGCGCCATCGGCGCGGGCGACCATCACCACGTCGTACTCGCCCGACAGCCTGCCGATCACCTGCTTCACCCGCGGGTCGGCGCGCCGCGCGAGGCGCTCGAGCGTTTCCAGGATCGCGACCTTTTGGGAGTCGTCGAACTGCGCCACCGGGTCGATCGGCGCGTAGAGCGAGTGTCCGGCGCGCACGATGGGGCTGCCGGCCGCGCGGTCGCCGCCATCCGCGGCGATCGCCCGCGTCACCTTGGCGGCGGCTTCCAGCGCGTCGAAATTGATCTCGTCCGAGTAGGCGAAGGCGGTCTTCTCGCCGGAAACCACCCGCACCCCGACCCCCTGGTCGATCGAGTAGCTTCCCGACTTGACCTCGCCCTCCTCCAGCGTCCAGCCCTCGGACCGGTTGTACTGGAAGTAGAGGTCGGCATCGTCCGCCTTGTGCGCCAGGATCGTGCCGAACACCCGGCCGGTCGCGGCCTCGTCGATCCCGGCAGGGGTCAGCAGAGTCGCTTTGGCGATGTCGAGGGGCGTCGGTCCAGGCTTGCTCATCAGGTTTTACTTGCTTTCATTTGCGGTCATTTGCAGTGATTTGCAGTCATCTGCGGCCATCTTCGTTTTAAGCCCTTGACTCACCACTGGCGCAGCGTCTTGTGCGTCAACGCCGGAAGGCTGCGTCGAATCTTCGCTTGATAGGTGGGGTTGACGCCGGCAACGACAACCCCTGAGCCCCTGGGCAGACGGTCCAGGACCACCCCCCACGGATCCACGATCATTGTATGACCGTGGGTTTCCCGACCGTTCACGTGATAACCGCCCTGAGCCGGGGCGATCACGTAGGCCAGGTTCTCGATCGCCCGGGCGCGGATCAGCGTGTCCCAGTGGGCCTTGCCGGTGGTCTCGGTGAAAGCCGAGGGCACCAGGATGAGATCGACGTCCCCCATGGCCCGGTAGAGTTCCGGAAAACGCAGGTCGTAGCACACCGAAATCCCCAGCTTTCCGTAGGGGGAATCGACCGTGCAGACCTTGTCGCCCGGCTCGATGGTGCGCTCCTCGGAGTAGCGCTCCTGGCCCATGTCGAAGCCGAAGAGGTGGATCTTGTCGTAGCGCGCCACGCGCTCGCCCGCCTGGTTGTAGACCAGGCACGAGTTGCGCACCTTGTCGGGACTGGCCGATTCCAGCGGCACCGAGCCGCCGACGATCCAGATTCGGTGGCGCCGCGACTGCTCCGAGAGGAACGACTGGATCGGCCCCGAGCCGTCGCGCTCCCTCGCCGCCACCTTGTCGGTGTCCTTCATCCCCATGATGGCGAAGTACTCCGGCAGCGCCACGATGCGCGCCCCGGTAGCCGCGGCGAGCTCGATCAGCCGCTCCGCCTCCTCCAGGTTGGCCGCGACGTTGGGCCCGGACGCCATCTGCACCGCCGCCACGCGGAACATCGACTGCGTGGTGGACATGGTTTCACGCAGCTGCTCGGGGGTGGCGGAGTTCTTGGTGATGATCATCGGGGCGCGTCAGGGCTTCGAGGCTTTCGCGGGCGTCTCCTCCTGGGGTGCCGGGGCGGCTGCTCGCGCGGGCGGGGCGGAGGTTCGCGTGACCAGGGGATTATCCCATGAGCCCGTCACCTGGTACTCGTAGGCGACCGCCTTGCCGAAGGGGTTCTTCATGAGCTTTGACAGGAGCAGTGTCGAAAGCCCCAGCACCGGCGTGCCGAACACGGTCGCGGCGAGCGCCATGCCCTCGCCCACCTCCGGGACCACCTTCATCGTGAGCGCCTGGGTCTCCTGGGGCATCGACACCTCGCCCGACAGGTTCACGAAGGCCGAGGGCCCGCTGATCTCGAAATCGTCGGTGAGCAGCACGCCGCGAGCGACCTTCACGTCGCCCTCGATCTTCTCGAAGGCGAAACCCTCGCTGAAGATGTCGCGGAAGTCGAGCATCGCGCGCCGCGGCAGCGATTGCAACGACAGCAGGCCGAGCAGCTTGCCTGCGCCCGGCTCGATCTTGGCGAACTGGCCGCCCTTCGCCTGGACCTTGAGCGTGCCCGAGAGGTTGGTGAGGGCGAAGTCGTTCGGCGGGCCCGGCCACACCAGCGTGCCTTCGAGGTGGCCGGTGCCACGCTTCAGGTATTCGCCGTAGCCGAATACGGCGAACAGCGAGTTGAGGCTCGCCGCGTCGAGCTTCACCGCGAGCGTGGTGAGCGAGCCGGTGGCGGTGCGCCGCCAGACGCCGGTGGAAGTCCACTTCGAGTGGCCGGAGTCGATGTCGAGGCGGTCGATGCGCCACTCGTCGCCGACGGGTTCCGCCCGCAGGTCGAGGCTGCCCAGCGTGCGGCCGCGGAAATCGAAGCGCGCCGCGCGGACGTCCAGCGCCGGAAGGTCCGACTCGCTTGCCGGCGAAGCGGCGCGCACGTTTTCCGCGGCCTCGGGAATCGAGAATCGGTCGAGCTTCGCGACCAGCCGGCCGCGTCCCGCGCCGTTCCAGTCGATGTCGCCGGCGATGAGGGGGCTCGCAAGCCGGCCGCTCCACTTCGTGTCCTCGCGATCGAGGCGCGCGCGCATCTGCTGGAACTGGCGGCCGAGGTAGCGCACCTGGCCCAGGCTGAGATCGATGCCGCGAAGCTCGAGTCCCTGGGCGCGTTCCGCGGCCGCCTGCTGCTCGCCCGGGGGGGAGCGAGGCACGGCGAACACCGCCCGCCATGCGTCGACGTCCAGCGACGCGAGCTCGCCGTAGAGCCACAGGCCCTCGCGCGCGGGCTCGGGGCCGAGCGGCGCGCCGAACCTGAGCGCGGCCTGCCAGCGCTCCGCGCCCGGTGGACCGCTCTTCGCCGCGCGTCCGAAAACGTTCCCGCCGATGGCGATCGTCGAGACCTCGCGCTCCCCGCCCAGCTGCGCGACCTCGAGCTGGAACGATCGCGCCTCCTCGGGTTTCTTGCCGAGCGGCTCGGGCAACGCCACGCCCAGGCCCTTCAAGTCGCTCGAGATGGCGAGGCTCGCGCCGGCGGCGCCGGTGGTGATGCGCGCCTTCCAGTCCGCGGCGCCGCTCGCGCGGGCGGCGATCGCCTCCGGTACGTAGGCCCCGAGCACCACGGCATCCATCCGGCCCTCGAGGGTGGTGAGGACATGGCCCTCGGGCTGCGTCGCGATCGCGAGCTTCGCCGGCTTGCCGAAGAGCGTGCCGGTGAGCTCCGGCGCGCGCACGCCCTTCTCGGTGAACGCGAGCTTGCCGCGCACGTCGCGCATCGCGATCGTCCGCGCCACGCTCGCCGTCGCGCCGGCGAACTGGTACTCGCCCGCGACGCGCACCGACTCGATTGCCGAAAGCGGATAGTCGATGTGCAGCTTGAGATGCGCGGGCCCCTCGACGCCCACCACCCTGGTGAAGGCGCCGGGACCGCCGGCGAGCGGCGACTCGCGCAGGAACCGCACGCTGTCACCGCCGGTGGTATCGATGTCGCCGTCGATGGCGAGCAGCGGCGGCTTCGCGCCCAGGTCCTCGATGGTGGCGTTGGCGGCGCGCACCCGCGAAGCGAAGATCGCCGCGCGCTCGGCGCGCACGTGGAGGCGCCGGTTCTGCAGCCGCAGCGTTCCCTCGATCGCGTCCACCGAGGGCCAATCGGGGTGGTACTGCAGGCGCGTGTTGCGCACGTCGCCTTCGAGGAGGAAGTTGCCCGTCGAGCCGTTGCCGAAGGGAAACTCCCACAGGTCGCCCTTCACCTGGAAGTCCAGGCGCCGGCTCTCGCCGCTGACGGAGCGCTCCAGCCAGTCGCGCGTCTGCGCCAGGACATTGGGGATGTAGCTCGCCGCGCGGGACAGGTTGCCGCGGGCGATGCTGCCCTTGACGTCGAGGAACCCGAGCGGCCGGCCGGTCCCCGGATGCGACTTCCAGGCACCGGAGAATCGCAGCTCGCCATCGGCATTGGCGAGCATCGCATCCTCGATCGCGACCTCGAGCACCGCGCCCTCGCGGCGCCAGCGCGCCACGCCCTCGGCCTTGTCGAAGACGAGAGGCGCGCGGAAGATGCGTCCAAGCTCGAGGCGAGCGTCGCGTCCCGCCACGCGCAGCGTCCCGCCCGCCTCGGTTCCCTCGATACTGCCGCTCACGCCCGAAAGACCCGGCAGGGCCTCGACCGCGTTGACCGCGAGGTCCTCGAACCGCCCCTTGACCGAATACGTCTTCGCCTCCGTGCCGCTCCAGGCCAGCACCGCCTCAACGATGCGTCCCCGCGGAGCGAAACGCAGCACGTGGTTCTTCATCTCGCGCGGCAGGGGGAAGTAGTCCACCAGCGTGGCCGCGATCTTGAGGTCGATGCCGTCGGCGCGCACCTCCACGCGCGGGACGGAGCCCGCCGGGGCGCTGCTTGCGAGCGAGAATTTTCCCGGGGTCGCCTCGGCGCCTTTCGGCAGGCGGAAGCGTAGCCCCTCGGTGGCGAACGTGAAGCCGTCGGGCGCGGCGCGGTAGCGCGCGCGTCCCGAGATCGAGGCGAGCTCGAGCGGCAGCGTGTCGGCGGCAAGCTGCGCACGCGCATCGCGCATGTTGAGGTCGGCGACCACATCTTCCACGCCGCGCGGCGAAAACTTGAGCCACACGCGCAGGCTGCCGACGCCGCTCCTCAGGGTCTCCGGAACCGCGAGGTGCGAGCGCAGCTTGCCCAGGTCCGCGCCCAGGGTCTCCAGGTAGGCGTCGCCGGTGCCGCGCCAGCGGGCGCCCTCGCGGGCGAGCTTCACCTCCGCGCGCAGGTCGATCAGGCCGGCAAGCTCGCGCGGCGGCCGCGCGGTGAGCGCGGCGCGATGCCCGCCCCGGTGCAGCTTCGCCACGGTGATCTCCACCTGGGTGAGCCGCACCTCGGGCGCGCCGAGGAAATCGTCGCGCCAGGTGAGCGTGGCGTCGTGGATCCCGAGGCGCGGCTGCGCGAGCAGCCATTCGGTGAACGCGCCATCGTCCGGCCCCGCCTGGTTGACCGGCTTGTCGGCGAGATAGATGAGCCCGTCGGCGCCGCGGCGCAGCTCGAGATCCGGGCGATAGAGGTCCACGTCTTGGAAGCGCACCTCACCGGCGAGCAGCGACCACCAGGAAAGCGTGACCTCGGCGCGCTCCAGCTGGAAGGCCGCCCGGCCGGCGCGGTCCGCGAGCGCCAGGCCCTCGAGCGACAGCAGCGGACGCAACCCGCGCCAGTGGCCGCGCATCGCGCGCACCGACACCGACATGCCCGAAGCCTTCTCGATCTGGGCGACGACCACGTCGCGGTAACCGTCGACACCGGGGAGCGCCACGTAGCGCAGCCAGAGCACCAGCGCGGCGAAGACGATGAAAGCGAGGCCCGCGATGCCGACCGCGAGGCGCAGAATGAGTCGCGGCAGCTTGATGCGCGTGTCCCCGGAATGAGTGCGTTATTGTAGCGTCAATGATGCACGCTCCCCCCCTGTCATTCGGAGCGGCGTTC
>JBKJTM010000164.1:0-3412 GCA_046590805.1 Usitatibacter sp. | reverse complement strand
CAGCATCGCGCCGATGACGCCGCGCTTCTTCGCGGCGAGCAGGCCCTGCTGCGAGTTCATGAGGCGCCCCATGGGGGTGGCGCAGGTGTGCACAAGACGCTTGAGCGGCACGTAGGCGATGAAGGCGCAGGCGCCGATCGCATGGGTGACCCACATCGCCTTGTAGAGACCCGGGCCCGCGAGGCCGAACGCGCCGAGGGCGGCGGCGAAGGCCACGCCCACGAACGATGCGCCGTGCGCCGCGTCGCCCAGCGTGGGCGCGATGCGCATGCCCTCGACCACGAAGCCGCTCACCACCACCAGGAGCAGGAAGACGGTGGTCGGCGTGTCGGCGAACTTGCGCTCCGGCGTGTGGTTCACCAGCGCGCGCCAGACGAGCGCCAGGACGCAGCCGGCGAGCACCATGAGGCCGGTGAAATCGAAGGCGAAGTCGAAGGCGAAGCGCAGCGGGTGGCCGGGCTCGCGCCAGACGTCGCGCCAGCCGAAGGCGGGAAAGCCCTCACGCAGGAAGACCGCAGCCAGCTCGACGGCGAACATCCCCGCGAAGCCCCAGAAGATCAGCGTGTGGCGCAGCCAGCGCAGCTTGCCCGCGCGCAGGAGGCTGCGGTGCACGATCACGTCGTCCAGCAGCGTGCGCCGCATCGCGGCGGGGTCGGCATCCTCGCGGCGGATGTACTGCCGGTAGCGCCGCCACGTGGGCAGGTTGTTCTTCACCAGCTTGCGGTACAGCCCCACGTCGAGGATCGCGAGCGCGGCGAGCGCGGCGGGTCCGAAGAGGATCCAGTGCCACTCCATGCGGCCCTGCAGCGTCTCGTGGATGTAGTGCGCCGAGAGGGCGACGACCGCGAGCACGTAGGCCGCGGCGCCGCCGGCAAAGAGCGGCGTGAAGCACCTTCGCAGCATCGCGGCATCGCCGGCGCGCGAAAACACCAGCACCGCGAAGAGCGCGCAGCCCGCGGCGAGCATCAGGGCGGAGGCCGCGAACAGGCCATAGCCCCAGGCCGCCGAGAGCCCGCCTGCGGACATCACGCCGCCGCGGCCGCGGCCTTCGCCTTCTGCGCCTCGCGCTCGGCGTCGATCGCGAGCATGTTCGAGTGCAGCTGGGGATCGCCGCCCTTGATGGCCTTGTACTTGAAGATGCACGCGCGCGCCTTGTCCACCGCGATGAGCGCGTCCGCGGCGTAGGCGTCCGCACCGATCTTGTCGCACCACGCCTGACTGATGGGTGCGCCGCCGACGAACACCTTCACGTTCTCGCGCAGGCCCTCGGCCTTGATGAGCTTGAGCGTCTCCCACTGCATGTTCATGGTGGTGGTGAGCAGCGCCGAGAAGCCCACGATCTGCGGCTTGTGCTGGCGGATCGCGGCGATGAAGTCCTCCGGCGGCACCGAGACGCCCAGGTCCACGACGGTGAAGCCCGCGGCCTCCATCATCATGCCGACGATCTTCTTGCCGATATCGTGCAGGTCGCCCTGCACCGTGCCCACGACCACCGTGCCGATCTCCTCGGTCTTCTCGGCGACGATCAGGGGCTTCAGCACCCCGAGCGCCACCTGCATGCACTTGGCCGACATCATCACTTCCGGCAGGAAGTACTCGTCCATCTTGAAGCGCCGGCCGACCTCCGCGATGCCCGCGGCCATGGGACCCGCGATAAGGGTGCGCGGCGAGCATTGCTTGCCGAGCAGCGTCGCGATGTATGCGTTGGTGCCGCCGTGCTCGCCGTCGATGATGTTCCATTCGAGCTGGTGGAAGAGGTCCTTCACCTCGGGCGGCGCGTCGGACCAGCGGTCGGTCTTGCGCGTGTCCTCGATGTCGTACTGGAGGTCTTCCAGGTCTTGCTCTTTGTCGGTGTCGATTACCAGCGGCATGGCTACTTCCTCGTCGATTCGTTTCGGGTCGCGTCTCAGCCCGCGGTCTCTTCGCGGCGCTTGCGCTTGGTCTTCTCCGACCACGGCTCGTAGCCTTCGCCGGTGTCGGCGCCGGGAGGCGGCGCATCGGGCAGCGGATAGACGCCGTACTCGTGGCATTCGTCGATCATCGCGAGCACGTTCTCGGTGGGCACGTCGTGCTCCAGGCGATGCGAGCTGGACAGCAGGAAGCCGCCGCCCTTGCCCATCTCCCAGATCCTCGCGCGCACCTCGGCGCGGACCTGTTCCATGCTTCCCCAGGGCAGCGTTTCCTGCACGTCGATGCCGCCGTAGAAGAACAACTCCTTGCCCAGCAGGCGCTTTCTCGCAGCGGGATTCGAATGGCGCGCGACCTTGGGCGGCAGGCTGTCATGGCCGTCCACGCCGCAGTCCATCAGCCCGCGCATGAAAGGCTCGGCGAGCGCCCCGCAGGTGTGGAACTGGATCTTGCCGTTCGGATTCTTCTGCAGGAAGTATTCCCTGGTCGCCTGGATCGCCCGCTTGTAGTGGGGCTTCAACTGCGTATTGAACATCGACAGCGACTGGAACGCGGTCTTCTCGCTGGCGAGATCCTCGGGGCTCACGCGGATCCAGTCGAGGTACTCGCCGCACTGGTCGATCATCGCCTTGTTGGTCTCGATCTCGATGTCCACCAGCTTGGTGAGCAGCGCGTCGAGGAATTCGGGCGATTCGATGAAGTCGGAGAAGATCTTCGCGTAGCCGACCATGTACTTGGCCTGCTCGTAGAGGCCGCCGCGGCCCGCCTGGCCCATCAGCGCGAACGGCGTGTTCTCGCGGATGTGCTTGCAGTACTCGCGCAGCGTGAGGCCCGGGATGGGCGAATCGGCCCACATCGCCTCGTCGCGCGGATCCGGCCAGGGATAGCCCTCGAGGATCTTCAGGCCTTCCTCGAGGGGCGCGCTGGTCGCGTGGAAGAGCGGATAGCCGATCATCTCGTAGTAGCCGCCGCGCTCGTGGGGCGTCCACTTGCGCACCACCCCCCACTCGTCCACGTTGATCTCGGCGTTCGGAGGCGAGATGCCCATGTCGAACGGAACCTCCTCGAAGCGGATCGAGCGGAAGCCCGGAGACCCGCCCATCGGTCCCATGGAGATGCGCAGGAAATCGAGGTCGAGCTTCTCCGCGACCTCGATCTCGAAGCTCACGTCGGTGGTCCACGTGGTCGAGCCGGTGCGGTAGTCCTTGGTGTCGGCCTTGTAGTCCATGCCGAGGTGCTTGCGCAGGTTCTGATAGCCCTCGATCGTGCCCCACAGGCCCAGGGGCACCCGGTCCGGCTCCCGAAGGCTCAACGCATCCAGGACGCGCTTGCGTTGGGGGGGGATCGCGCTTCCGATGATCGCAGCCATGTCCGCCTCTTTCCCGGGGCGGGGAGCCCCGAATTTTGCATACCTCGGAGCGCGGACGGGCGCACCCGCCCTGGTGCCGCGACCGAGAGTGTCAGAAAACGAATTTAACCCGCAGGGCACCCCCGAGCGAGAACC
>JBKJTM010000515.1:0-7408 GCA_046590805.1 Usitatibacter sp. | reverse complement strand
GTGCAACCGCCTCGGCATCCTGGTGGACTGCTCGCACGTGGGCGAGCAGACGACGCTCGACGCGGTGAAGTGCTCCGCGAAGCCGATCGTGATCTCGCACACCGCGGTGCGCGCCATCACCGAGAACCCGCGCTGCGTGACCGACGAGCAGATGAAGGCGGTCGCCGGCAACGGCGGCACCATCGGCATCACCACCTTCTCGCCCTTCATCCGCACCGACCGCCAGCCGACGCTCGACGACTACCTCGACCATTTCGACTACGCGATCAACTTGATCGGCGAGGACCACGTGACCTTCGCCACCGACTGGTTCGACGGCAAGACCAAGGTCAACTGGGCGACTCCCTGGTACTACCCGGAGGTCACCCAGGGCAAGAAATACGACGGGCTGGGCCTCATCGGCTTCAAGCAGCGATCGGAGCTGGCGAACGTCGTCGATGGCTTCCTCAAGCGGGACTACACGCCGCAGAGGATCACGAAGCTGCTCGGAGGCAACTTCATTCGCGTACTCAAGGAGGTCTGGAAATGAACCCCCCCCTCGCAGCGCTGCTCCTCGGTGCCCTCTTCTCACTCACGGCGCAGGCGCAGGCGCAGTCGTGGCCCTCGAAGCCGGTCAGGATGGTGGTGCCTTTCACCGCCGGCGGATCCACCGACACCGTGGCGCGAATCATGAGCGAGAAGCTCGCGACGCGCCTCGGCCAACCGGTGCTGGTCGAGAACAAGGCGGGCGCGGGCGGGGCGGTCGGCTCCGACTTCGTCGCCAAGTCCCCCGCCGACGGCTACACCTTCCTCGTCGGCACCAGCAGCACCATGGCGATCGCCCCCTGGGTCTACACCAAGCTGCCCTACAACCCGACGCGGGACCTGGCGCCGGTGACCCTCCTCGGCACCGCTGACATCATCGTGGTGGTCAATTCCACGATGCCCATCCGCAACACCAGGCAGCTCCTCGACTACGCCCGCGCGAATCCCGGCAAGCTCACCTTCGCCTCCGGCGGCAACGGCTCGATCTCGCATCTCCTGGGTGAATACTTCAAGTCGATGGCGAAGGTGGACCTGCTGCACGTGCCCTATAAAGGTGACGCGCAGATGGTGACCGACCTCCTCGGCGGCCAGGTGAACATGGCGTTCGGCACCGCGGTCGCGTGGCTGCCGCACATCCAGTCGGGCAAGGTGGCCGCGGTTGCGGTGACCAACCCGAAGCGCTCGACCACGCTCACCAACCTGCCGACGCTCAACGAGTCGGGCGTACCGGGCTACGAAGCGGTGCAGTGGTTCGGGATCGCAGCCCCGGTGGGGACGCCGCCCGAAGTGATCCAGCGCATGCACACCGAGATCAAGGCGATCCTCGCGATGCCCGAGATCCAGAAGCGTTTCGTCGAGCTGGGATTCGACGTGGTCGGCAACACGCCCGCGGAGTTCGCGCAGTTCCTGCGCGACGAGAACATCAAGTGGAAGAAGATCGCGGAGATCGCGGGGACGAAGCTTGACTAGGCCCCGGCCTTCGCCGGGGTGACGATGCGCGTCGCGGTCATCGGCGCGGGCGTCGTCGGCCTCGCCTGCGCCGCCGAGCTGCAGCGGCGCGGCCATGCCGTCACGCTGATCGATCCGCGCCCGCCGGGCGAAGGCTGCTCGTTCGGCAACGCGGGCTGCCTCAGCCGCGCCTCGTTCGTGCCGCTGGGCCTGCCCGGTGCCTGGAAGAAGGTGCCCGGCTGGCTCCTCGATCCCTCGGGCCCGCTGGTGATCCGCGCGCGCTATGCGCGCCGCATCGCGCCGTGGCTGTGGGGATTTCACCAGGCCACCTCGCTTGCGAGCGTGAACCGCATCGCCGACGCGCTCTTCCCGCTGCTCGATGCGTCGATCGCGAAGTGGCAGCCGCTCGCCCACTGGGCCGGCGTGCCGGAGCTCATCCGCCAGGACGGCTACGCATTCGTGTACGAGAGCGAGGCGGCATTCCGGGGCGATACGCTGGGGAGGAAGCTTCGCCAGGATCGCGGCGTGAGGATCGAGGTGCTCACTGGCGGCGCCATCCGCGAGTTCGATCCGGCGCTGTCGCCAAGGATCACGCACATGTCCCTGATGCCGGAGCAGGGACACGTGCCGAGCCCGATCCGGTTGTCGCGTGCGCTCGCCGAACGGCTGCGCGCGGGAGGCGCCTCGTTCATCTCGCGCGCCGCGACCGGGTTCCACTTCCAGGACGGGCGCGTCGCACGCGTGCTCACGCACGGCGCGCCGATCGATACGGATTCGGTGGTCCTCGCCGCGGGCGCGCATTCGAAGGAGCTGGCGGCGGAGCTTGGCAGCGACGTACCGCTCGAGACCGAGCGCGGCTATCACGTGATGCTGGAAGCGCCCTCGGTCGTGCCGCGCATTCCAGTGTGCTCGGGCGAGGGCAAGTACTTCGTGACGCCGATGGATGGCGGGCTTCGGGTCGCCGGCACGGTGGAGCTCGCCGGACTCGATGCGCCGCCCAACTACGATCGCGCCGACGCGTTGTTGCCGGGCGCCAAGCGCATGTTGCCGGAGTTGAGCCACGGCAAGGTCGAGCGCTGGATGGGGCATCGCCCCTCGCTTCCGGACTCGATGCCGGTGCTCGGTCGCGCGCCGCGCTGCCCGAACGCGATCTTCGCTTTCGGGCACGGGCACGTGGGCCTCACCTGCGCGGCGTCGACTGCGAGCATCGTGGCCGAGCTGGTCGCGGGGGGTGCGCCCTACATGGACATCACCCCTTTCGCCGCCGGCCGGTTCTAACTCACCGAGCGAGCCGGATGCCCCGGTCAAGAAGGCCGTCGAGCCGAAGTAGAAGTAGCGAAACCGGAGCGTTACCGGGCCGCCTCGCGCCGCATCAGGTTGATTCGCATCGGGCGCATGAAGTGCGCGCCCGTAGGCGTCATCCGCGCCTCGAGCCGCCGGCGGACCTCCGCCGCGACCTCCGGTGGATAGCTCTTCTCGGAGTGCGTGGTCTCCACGTGCTTGGCGACGAAGTCGTCGTAGCTCGCGTAGCGGGCGGGCATCTCGAACCAGTGCTCCGACACCGGATGCAGCACGCCCTCGCGGCCGGCCAGCCGCAACGCGTCGTACGCGGCGGCACGCACCACGCCCTCGTCGTGGAAGAGCTTGATGATGTCGTTCAGCGGTCCGGCGTATGCCGGCTCCGAGAAGTAGGCCCAGCCGCCGGGCTTGAGGACACGATGGATCTCGGCGAAGGCGCGCGCCATGCTGTGCACCGGCACGTGGTGGAGCGACTTCATCATCATCACGCCGTCGAAAGTCTGGTCATCGCAGGGGATTTCCTCCGCGCCGCCGTAGCCGAAGGTGAGCCGCGGATCGGAGGGGCTCGCGAGGTTCAGCCGGTGCTGGATGCGATCGACCTCGAGCGCGGTGACCGCCGCGACCCTGGTGCGCGCGAGCAGCCGGCGCGTGAATTCCGCCTTGCCGCAACCGAGCTCGAGGAGGGTGGTGCCCGCCAGGGGCACCAGGGAGCCGAGGAACTCCACCTCGTCCTTTACGATGTCCATGGAGCCACTCTACCGGACGTCACGCACCGCGCTCTTCTCGTACCACCCCGCGTCTCGAGCCCTGCGCGCGACGAGTACCATGGATCGATCATCACGCAATCATCGGAATCGCTTACATGCAGATCATGGACATCCTCAACCAGTTGGGCGGCCTCAGGTCGATCGCGCGGGAGCTCGGAGTGAATGAAGGCCAGGTCGAAGCGGGCGCCAGCGCGCTGCTTCCCGCGATCCTCGGAGGCTTCAAGAAGCAGGCGCAATCGCAACCCTCGGGGCTCGAGGGGCTCGGCGGCTTGCTGGGCAAGCTGGGCGGTGGAAACCTCCTCGACAACGTGCTCTCGCCGCAGCCGACGGATATCGGCCAGGGCAACGATGTGCTCGGTGAGATCTTCGGCTCCAAAGACGTGAGCCGCGCGGTCGCGCAGAACGCAGCATCGCGAACGGGACTGAGCGCGGAGCTGCTGAAGAAGATGCTGCCGATGCTCGCGATGCTCGTTGCGGGCTTCATGGCGAAACAGCGCACGGGAACATCGGCATCCTCCTCGATGGGCGGGCTGGGCGACACTCTCGGGGGAATGCTGGGGGGCCAGGGGCGCGGCGCAAGCCCGCTGCAGGGGCTCGGCTCGCTGCTCGACATGAACGGCGACGGCAACCCCCTCGACGACATCCTGCGACTGGCGGGAAAGGTGATGCGCTGAGACGGGCGTTGATCGGCGCGGGCCCTTCAGCCCTTCCTCAACCGGGAGAGCGGCTCTTCGTAGCCGACCACGTCAAGACCCACGATTCGGCCGCTTCCATCCAGAAGGTATCCGAGCGCGATAGCTGTTCTGAATCGGTGACGCGTCACAAATCCAGCACCAGCTCCCGCGACAAAGCGCGCGAGACGCAGATCATGATCTCGCCCCGCTGCTCGTCCTCGTCGAGGACGAAATCGCGGTGATCGCCCGCCCCCTCGAGCAATCTCGTCCTGCACGTGCCGCACGTGCCGCTCTCGCAGGAGCTGGGGACCGCCACGCCCGAGCGACGCAACGCCTCCAGGATCGTGACACCGGCGGGCACGGGGACGCTCCCGCCCGTGCGCGCCAGACGCACGACGAACCCTGCCTCCGAGTCGCTCGCGGTCGACGGGTCCGCGCTCGTGCCGAAGTCCTCGAAATGCAGCGCCGAGGAAGGCCAACGTGAAGCCGCGGCGCGAACGGCGCTCATGAGGCCGCGCGGGCCGCAGCAATAAATGTGGGCGTCGTCCCGCCGCTCGGCGATGAGCGCCGCGAAGGGCAGCTCCGCGGGCGGGTTGCCGCGGTCATGGTGGAAGCTCACGCGGTCCCGCCAGGTCGACGCCGAAAGCTCCGGCAGGTAGGCGGTGGCCTCGGGCGAGCGGGTGCAATACACGAGCCGGAAGTCGGCGTTCCGCGCCACCAGGTCCCGGGCCATGGCGAGGATCGGCGTGATCCCGATGCCGCCGGCGATCAGCAGGTGCGATGAGGCTTCCCCGACCAGCGGGAAATAGTTGAAGGGATGCGATACATCCAGCCGCATGCCGGCGCTCACGTCTTCCACCATGCTGGCCGAGCCGCCCTGGCCCGCCATCTCGCGCTTCACCGCGATCACATAGCGGTCGCGCTGCGCCGGCGAGCCGCAGAGCGAGTAGCGGCGCGACAGGCCGTTCGGAGTCACCACGACCACGTGCGAGCCGGCCGTGAACGCGGGCAGCTCGTCCCCATCCGGGTGCGCCAGCACGAACTGCACGATGTCCTGCGCGATCGTCGCCTTGTCGCGCACCTCCAGCGACATCAGCTCGTCGGCACCCTTGTCGGGCGCGCCGATGTAAGTGGTCATCGGGTGCCAGCGCTGGGCACCGGCACCTGGTGCTCCAGCGCGATTTCGTGGCCGCGGCGCGCGGATTCCATCGTGGCGATGCACAGCTCGAGGCTCGCGAGCGCCCACCTCCCGTCATGCACCGGGAGGCGCACTCCGGTGATGGCGTCGTGGAATTCGTCCAGCACCCGCTCGCGCGGTGAACGCTCCGGGGAGATCGGGATGTTGGTGACCCCCTGCGCCGAGTAGACCGCCAGGCCCTCGGGTACCTGGCGGATGTCGCCGCGCTCGCACGACAGGATCGTGATCCCGAAGAAGGGCGGATGGGGCGCCTGCGCCGGGATCGCATGACGGGCTCGCTCGACCTTGGCGCGCAGCTCCTGCTCGCGCGACCGGAAAGCGGTCGCGGCCGCCCGCGGCTTCCGCGGCGGCTGCGGAAAACCCCATTCGCCGATGCCGAACGTGAGCTCCGCACCCGGCAGGTGCCCGTAGCCGTTGTAGACCGCCGTGCCGGCGGCACCGCCGGCAAAGTCGATGAAGGCAGCGTGGGCCCCGACTGTCGGGCGCGAGGAATCGAAGTCGAAGGTCTTCGCGCGGACGGTCCTCGCAAGCCCGCCGCAAAGCAGCCGCAGGATGTCGAGCTGGTGGGCGCCCTGGCGAAAGGTGACGCCGCCGCCCTTCTCGATCTCCAGCTCCTCGGGACGGCGCGGGCGATAGACCCAATCGGTGAAGCACCAGGTGTTCGCCATGCGGGCCGCGCCGAGGGTGCCGGACTCCACGATCTCGCGCATGGCGACGATCGGTGCGTCGTAGCTGTGGGAGTGCCCCACCAGCAAGGCACGCCCGGCGCGCTCGGACGCGTCGATGATGGCCCGCGCATCCGCGAGGGAAGTCGCCATCGGTTTCTCGAGCAGCACGTGCCTGGAAGCGGCGAACGCGGCGAGCGCATGGGCCGCATGCATTTCGGTGGGCGTGGCGATGCAGATGGCGTCGAGCGTCTCATCCTCGAGCATCGCCTCGAGGCCGGCGTGCGCGGGGACACCTTCGCCCGAAGCCACTTCGGCGCGAACTTCAGGTGACGGGTCCGCGATGGCGCCCAGCGTGAAGCCAGGATGCGCGCGGATTGCTGGAATGAAGGCCCGGCCAGCCGCGCCGACCCCCGCGACGCCGATGCGGATCATGGCGCGCCCGCCGCCTCGCGTTCCAGGTTCTCGACGATGCCGATCAAGACGCGCCGCGCGGCCGCCACGTCTTCGGCCGCGATGCCCGCCAGCGCAACGCGGTTCACTTCCTCTGCGGCGCCGACGCTCGCGCTGCGCAGCGCGGCCCCCCGCGCAGTGAGGAACACCCGCACCTGACGCTGGTTGCCGGGGACCTTCTGGCGCGTGATGTATCCCAACTCCTCCATTTGCCGCAGGGCGGCGAATGTCGATGGCTCCGCGACGTTCGCCTGCTCCGACAGCTGCCGCTGGGTGAGCCCATCGGTCTGCCAGAGCACCCGCAGGAGAGTCCAGTGCCCGTACTGCACGCCGTGCTCGGCCAACCGCTCCTGCAGCGCGCGAGAGGTATCGCGAAAGGCGAGCTTCAGGAGATGCGCGATGCGCTCGTCGGAAAGGGCATCGCGCCAACGCACGATCGACGCTTCACGCACGGCAGCGGGCTTGCGGGCGGCTCTCATCGGAGCCTTGAGATTAGTCACCTAAGTTTGTATAGTCAACTCGAAGGCCATGCCTGCTGCCTTGCCAACTTGTGAAACTGCGGCAGGTTTCCGACAAGACGGCTAACCAGAATACGGAGTCCACGATGGAAACCGCCGAGCAGAACGACCTCCTCACCCGGATCGGCCCGGGAACGCCGATGGGCGCCCTCCTTCGCAGGTACTGGCAGCCGGTCGCCGCCCTCGTGGAGCTGGAAAAGCGCTGGACGAAGAAAGTGCGGCTGCTGGGTGAGAACCTGGTGCTGTTTCGCGACCGCCAGGGCCGCCTGGGCCTGATCGAGGAGCAGTGTCCGCACCGGCGTGCATCCTTCCTGCACGGCATCCCCACGCAGCACGGCATCCGTTGCCCGTATCACGGGTG
>JBKJTM010000318.1:0-6886 GCA_046590805.1 Usitatibacter sp. | reverse complement strand
CACGCGCTCGAAGCCCTGCTCCATCTTCACCACCATCATCTCCACCGAGATGATGGCGTCGTCGACCAGCAGTCCCAGGGCGATGATCAGCGCCCCGAGCGAGATCTTGTGCAGGTCGACCCCCGCGTAATACATGAAGAAGAAGGTGATCGAGAGCGTGAGCGGGATCGACAGCGCCACGATCAGGCCGGTGCGCAGCCCGAGCGAGAGGAAGCACACCACCAGCACGATGCCCACCGCCTCGGCGAGCGAGCGCGTGAACTCGCCGACCGAGCGCTTCACCGTCGCCGGCTGGTCGTTCACGCGGTCGAGCTCGATGCCCACGGGCAGGTCCTTCTGCGCGCGCGCGAGCTCCACGTCGAGGGCGCTTCCGAGCGCGATGATGTCGCCGCGCGGCACCATCGAGACCGCGATGCCGAGCGCTTCCCTGCCCATGTAGCGCATGCGGGGCTGCGGCGGGTCGGCGAAGCCGCGGTAGACGCTCGCCACGTCGCCCAGGCGGAAGGCGCGCCCGTTGGCGCGGATGGCGATCGCCTTCACGCTCTCGATCGAATCCAGCGCGCCGCTCGCGCGCACGTAGATGCGGTCGGTGGGCGTCTCGAAGCTGCCGCTCGCGGCCACCGCGTTCTGCTGCTGCAAAGCCGCGAAAACGACGGCGGGCTCGACGCCGAAGGTGCCGAGCTTGGCGTTTGAAAGCTCGACATAGATCTTCTCGTCCTGTTCGCCCACCAGCTCCACCTTGGCGACGTCCTTCACACGCAGCAGCTGGTTGCGGATGCGGTCCGCGGCTTCCTTCAGCTGCGCGTAGGTGTAGCCGTCGCCGGTCAGGGCATAGATGTTGCCGAAGGTGTCGCCGAATTCGTCGTTGAAGAACGGGCCGATCACGCCCTGGGGCAGCGTCGCGCGAATATCGCCGACCTTCTTCCTCACCTGGTACCAGGTGTCCCTGATCTCCTCGGGGCGCGCGGAATCCTTCACGAATACGAACACCACCGACTCGCCCGGCCGCGAGTAGCTCCTGAGGAAATCGAGGCGCGGCGTTTCCTGGAGCTTCTTCTCCAGCTTGTCGGTGAGCTGGCGCTCGACCTCCTCGGCCGATGCGCCCGGCCACATGGTGCGCACCACCATCAGCTTGAAGGAGAAGTCGGGATCCTCGGCCTGGCCGAGGCGGATGTAGGAGCCCACGCCGACGATGGCGAGCACCACCATGAAGTAGAGCACCAGCGACTGGTGCGCGAGCGCCCATTCGGAAAGGTTGAAGCGACGCAGCACGGGCAGGGCCTAGCGCGCCGCCGCGGGTTGCTGCGCCGCGGCGGCGGGCAGCGGCGATGGCGCCAGGCGCACCACCTGGTCGGGGCGGAGCTTGTGCACGCCCGCGGTGACGACGACGTCGCCAGGGTGCAGTCCGGCGGTGATCGTCATGCCATCCTCGCGGTACTGGCCGAGGGTGACCGAGCGCAGCTTCACCTTGCCGCTCGCCGGCTCGACGATCCAGACCGCGGCGCTCGCGCCCTCGCGGGCGAGGGCCGAGAGCGGCAGCAGGACGAGGGTCGGGTCCTCGCCCGAATTGAGCACCACGTTGGCGCTCATGCCGAGTTGCGCCTGCTCGGGTGGATTGGATGCGGCGATGCGCACGGTGTAGGTGCGTGTGACCGGATCGGCGCCGCCGGCGATCTCGCGCACGCGCCCGACGAACACGTTCGAGGCATCGGCCCATACCGAGATCAGCACCGGCTGGCCGACCTTGAAGCGCGTGAGCTGGCTTTCGGGGGCGTTGACGACGACTTCCTTCTCGCCCGAGTGCGCGAGCCGGAGCACCGGCTGTCCCGCAGCGACCACCTGGCCCGGCTCGGCTGACACCGACAGCACCACGCCGTCGGCGTCGGCGGCGAGCGTCGTGTAGCCCGCCTGGTTCGCGGAGATCGCGGCCTGCGAGCGCGACTGGTCGACCCGCGCGCGCGCGGCGTTGAACGCGTTCTGCTTGGCATCGAATGCGGACTGGCTGATGAATTTCTTCGCGAGCAGGTCGGCGTGGCGCTCGAGCTCCGCTTTCGCGAGCGCGAGATCGCCGTCGGCCGCGGTCGCCTGGGCGGCGGAGGCCTGCGCGGCGAGGCGCGCGTCCTCCGGATCGAGCCGCGCCAGCACCTGGCCGCGCTTCACGCGCGCGCCGGCATCGACCGAGCGCGCGACCAGCTTGCCGGCGACGCGAAAGCCGAGCTCAGTCTCGTGGCGCGCGCGGATCTCGCCCGAGTAGACCTCGCGAGTCGCGGTGGCGCCGGGAACGACCGTCTGGGTGAGGACCGGGCGCGGCGCATCGACCACGGCCTTCTCCTTGCCGCAGGCGGCGGCGAGCAGGAGGAGGGGCACCGCGAGAAAGCGTCT
Source organism: Usitatibacter sp. (assembly GCA_046590805.1). GTDB lineage: Bacteria > Pseudomonadota > Gammaproteobacteria > Burkholderiales > Usitatibacteraceae > Usitatibacter. The sequence goes on along the minus strand of JBKJTM010000318.1, from coordinate 4,504 downwards.
GGTCATCGTTGCTTCCTCGAAGTCTTCGCGGGCGTGGGCCCAGCCTCGCGCATCGAGCCGTTCCAAAGCGCGCGCAGCGCCTGCTCGATCTCGGTTTCGTAGTCGCGCTTGAGGGCCCTCAGTTCCGGCTGATCCATGGCCTTGCCGAAGCGCTCGTTGGGATGCAGCAGTTGCCAAAGGCCGACGATCAGCCCGTAACTGTGCAGGAGCATCGTGATTCCGGCCCCGCGCGGGAGCAGTGGAAAGTGACGCTCGAGCGACGTGCCGGCGACCTGCAGCGTCGCCGCAACCCGCGCCTTGAATGCGAGCGCGGCCCCGGCCGGGATCTCCCGGTCCATCAGGCCGAAGCAGCGGCTGGTGAGCGAGAGATAGCCCGGGCCGCGGATGAGGTAACGAAGGGTGATCGCGAACACCGCGTCGAAGTCCGCCGGCTCGGGCGCGGCGAGGCGCCGCATGAGGCGCGCGAAGAACTCGGCGACGTGGCGTTCGTGGAGCGCGAGCAGCATCTCTTCCTTGCTGGGGAAGTACAGGTACACCGTCCCTTTGGCGAGCCGCGCGGCCTCGGCCACCTCGGAGACGCTCGCCATGCGGCCGGAGTGCTTCACGTAGAGCTTCTGGGCCGCGTCCAGGATCGCCTGGCGGCGCTCTTCCTTGTCCTCGGTGCCGATGGCGCGGCGGGCGGTTCGCATGCTGAAATGACCGTGGGTCAGTTAATCGCGGAGCATAAATGACCGCCGGTCAGCGCGTCAAGCGTGCGGCGAAGCGGTCCGGCTAGACGATTCCCTCGAGCAGCTGCACCTCGACCGCGGTGCCCGGCTCCACGTTGCCGGTGGAGTCGCCGAGGACGATGAAGCAATTGGCGTCGCTCATCGACTTGAGGATCCCCGAGCCCTGCTCGCCGGTCGGGCGCACGGTGAGGCTGCCATCGGGACCGCGCGCGAGGATGCCGCGCTGGAACTCGGTGCGGCCGGGCGCCTTCTTCAGCCGCGCGCTGCAGGTGGCGTGGAAAGTCGGGATCGGCTCGACCGGATTCGCGCCCGAAAGCTCGAGCAGGGCGTCGCGCACGAACTGGTAGAAGGTGACCATTACCGAGACTGGATTGCCCGGCAGGCCGAAGAAATGTGCGGCGCCGATCTTGCCGTAGGCGAGGGGACGGCCGGGCTTCATGGCGATCTTCCAGAAGACCACCTCGCCCAGCTTGCCGAGCATGCCCTTCACGAAGTCGGCCTCGCCCACGGAGACGCCGCCGCTGGTGATCACCACGTCGGCGTTCGCCGCCGCTTCCGCGAACGCGCGCTCGATCAACGCCGGATCGTCGCGCACCACGCCCATGTCGAGCGTCTCGCAGCCGAGCCGGGTGAGCATGCCGTGGAGCGTGTAACGATTGGAATCGTAGATCTCGCCCTCGCCGAGGGTCGAGCCCACGCCCTTCAACTCGTCGCCGGTGGAGAAGTACGCGACGCGAAGCGGCCGGAAGACCGCGACCTCGCCGATGCCCAGCGAGGCGATGAGGCCCAGCTCGGCGGGGCGCACGATGCGCCCGCGGCGCAGGGCCACGGATCCGGCCTTGAGATCCTCGCCAGCTTCGCGCACGTTCTGCCCGGCCTTCTGGCCGGCCGCGAACGTGATCGACTTGCCGTTCGTCCTGGCGCGCTCCTGCATCACCACGGTGTCGGCGCCTTCGGGCACCACGCCTCCCGTCATGATGCGCACGCACTCGCCCGCTTCTACTCGACCGGCGAACGGCTTGCCCGCGAACGACGCCCCGATTTCGGTGAGCGTCACCTCGCCCTCGGCGTTCAGGTCCGCGCCGCGCATCGCCCAGCCATCCATGGCCGAGTTGCGGTGCGACGGCACGTCCACGGGCGAGAGGATGTCTTCGGCGAGGACTCGCCCGAGGGCGGAGCGGACCGGCACGCGCAGCGTCCCGCGCACCGGCTGCAGGAACTGGTGGATGAAGGCGCGCGCCTTCGCGACCGGCATCGAGTCGGGATCGTAGTCGTCGGCGCAGGAGGCTTGGGTGATGGTCAGAGCGGACATGGAAATCCTTCAGGTGCGCGGTTCGAGGCTGGAGAGCTCTTCGCGCGTATTGATGTTGAGGAACGCGTCGGCCTCGTCGTCGAACGAAACCTCGACCACCTCGAGGCCCGCATACCACTTGTCGATCTTGCGCTGGCCCGAAGACAGGAAGGTGCGCAGCGACTCGTGGACCTCGCGGCGCATGAGGCTGAACACCGGATGCGCCTGGTCGCCGGTCTTGGCGACCGCCAGCTCGGCGTTCGTCAGCAGCAGCGCCGCGTGCAATCGCGCCACCAGGTCGAGCGGCAGGAACGGCGAGTCGCAGGGCACCGTCACCACCAGGGGATGCGAGGCGCGCGCCAGGCCCCGCTCGAAGCCCGCGAGCGGACCCGCGAAGCCCTCGATCTCGTCGGCGATCACGCGAAAGCCGAAGCGCCCGTAGTCCTCGACATTGCGATTCGCGTTGAGGAGCACCTCGTCGACCTGGGGCGCGAGGCGCTCGAGGACGTGGGCCACCATCGGTTTTCCGCGGAAAGGTTGCAGCCCCTTGTCGACCCCGCCCATGCGGCTGCCCTGGCCGCCGGCGAGGACGACTCCGGTGATCTCAGCTTTAGAAAGCATGGAACGGCGCCCAGTCCGGACGCTCCTGCGGGAAGGTGCCCCGCATCTCGACGCCGCCGCAGTGGCAGCGCGCGATCCCTTCGTCAGCCATGGACGGGCTGCGCCTTCACCAGGCGCTGCTCGCCGGTGAACAAGAGGTAGTGCTTGTTCACCGCGCGCCCGATCATCGTGATGCCCACCTGTGTCGCCACCTCATGGCCCATCTTGGTGAGGCCCGAGCGCGACACCAGCACCGGGATCTGCATCTGCGCCGCCTTGATCACCATCTCGGAGGTGAGTCGCCCGGTGGTGTAAAAAATCTTGTCGCGGCCGTCGACGCCCTCGAGCCACATCCAGCCGGCGATCGCGTCGACGGCGTTGTGGCGTCCGACGTCCTCGACGAAGGTGAGGATCTTCGAGCCCTTCGCGAGCGCGCAGCCGTGCACCGCGCCCGCCTGCTTGTAGATCGACTCGTGCACGCGCACCGCATTGAGAAGGTCGATGAGCGTTTGCTCGTCGAAGCGCATGCGGTCGTCGAGCCGGATGTTCTCGATGTCGGCCATCAGGTCGCCGAAGACGGTGCCCTGCCCGCAGCCGGTGGTCGCGGTGCGCTTCTCGGTCTTCCTCTCCAGGTCCTTCAAGCCGGTGAAGGTGGTGACGACGACGGCGTTCACCTCCCAGTCGACCTGCACCGACTCGATCTCCTCGATCGATTCCACCAGGCGCTGGTTGCGCAGGAACCCGATCGCGAGAGCCTCGGGCGCGGCCCCGAGCGTCATCAGCGTCACCAGCTCCTTCTTGTCTACATAAAGGGTGAGGGGATGCTCGCCCGCGATCGGCGTGGGGACGACATTGCCGCTCTCGTCCCGCGCATCCACCGTGTAGGTGGCGGGCCGCGCGTGCTGCGTGAGGATCGGGCGGTAACCCATCGTGCTCAGCCGCCGATGAAGGACATCTCGACCTTGCGGCTGCGAGCGGTCTCGGCGGTGCGAATCTCGGAGTAGCGGTCGTCGCGGCCCTGCCAGATCGCGGCGACGGTGTCCGCGATCGCCTCGTCGTCGCGCCCGGCGCGCATCAGCGCCTTGATGTCGTAGCCGCGCTGCGCGAAGAGGCAGGTGTAGAGCTGGCCGTCGGTCGAAAGGCGCGCGCGCGTGCAGGTGGAGCAGAAGGCTTCGGTCACCGAGGAGATGACACCGATCTCCCCCGCGCCATCGAGGTAACGCCAGCGCTCCGCGACCTCGCCCGCGTAGTTCGCTTCCGCGGACTCCATCGGGAAATGCTCCGCGATGCGCCGCACCACCTCAGCCGAGGGGACCACGTCGTCCATTCGCCAGCCGTTGGTCGAGCCCACGTCCATGAACTCGATGTAGCGCACCACGTGGCCGGTGCCGCGGAAGTGCCGCGCCATGTCGACCACGTGGTGGTCGTTCACGCCGCGTTTCACCACCATGTTCACCTTGATAGGCGTGAGGCCCGCGGCGGCGGCGGCATCGATGCCGGCGAGCACGCGTGCCACCGGGAAGTCCGCGTCGTTCATGCGGCGAAAGGTCGCGTCGTCGAGGGAATCGAGGCTCACCGTCACGCGGTCGAGGCCCGCCGCCTTGAGCGGCGCGGCGTAGGCAGCCAGGGCCGCGCCATTGGTGGTGAGCGTCAGGTCCACGCCGGGCAGCGCCTCGCGCAGCATCGCCACGAGCTTGTCGATTCCCCTGCGCAGCAACGGCTCGCCCCCGGTGAGGCGGATCTTCTCGGTGCCGAGCCCGCGGAAGATGCGCGCGGCGCGCACGATCTCCTCGAAGCTGAGGACCTCGGCGTGCGGCAGGAACTCGTAGTTGGCGTCGAACACTTCTCGAGGCATGCAATAGGTGCAGCGGAAGTTGCAGCGGTC
>JBKJTM010000059.1:0-2578 GCA_046590805.1 Usitatibacter sp. | reverse complement strand
GCGTGAACGCCAACATCATGTCGCTGGGCGGGATCGCCATCGCCGTGGGCGCGATGGTGGACGCCGCGGTGGTGATGATCGAGAACGCGCACAAGCACATCGAGGCGTGGAACCACGCCCATCCGGGCGAGGAGCTGCGCGGCGAGGCGCACTGGCGGGTGATCGGGGATGCGGCCGCGCAGGTGGGGCCGGCGCTCTTCTTCTCGCTCCTCATCATCGTTCTGTCGTTCATCCCGGTGTTCACGCTGGAGGCGCAGGAAGGGCGGCTCTTCTCGCCGCTCGCCTACACCAAGACCTACGCCATGGCGGCTGCCGCCGGGCTCGCCGTGACGCTGATCCCGGTGCTGATGGGCTACTTCATCCGCGGGAAGATTCCGCAGGAGACCCGCAACCCGCTGAACCGGATGCTGATCGCCGGATACCGGCCGCTGCTGGAGGCGGTGCTGCGCTTCCCGAAGCTCACGCTGGTGCTGGCGCTGGTGGTGGCGCTGGTGAGCCTGTGGCCCGCGACCCGCCTGGGGGGCGAGTTCCTGCCGCCGATGGACGAGGGCGACCTGCTCTACATGCCCACGGCGCTCCCGGGTCTCTCGGCCGGCAAGGCCTCCGAGCTGCTGCAGCAGACCGACCGCCTCATCAAGTCGGTGCCCGAGGTGCTGAGCGTCTTCGGCAAGGCGGGGCGCGCGGAGACCGCGACCGACCCCGCGCCGCTGGAGATGTTCGAGACCACGATCCAGTTCAAGCCGCGCAGCGAATGGCGCGCGGGAATGACGCCGGACATGCTGGTCGAGGAGCTGGACCGGATCGTCAAGGTGCCGGGGCTCGCCAACATCTGGGTGCCGCCGATCCGCAACCGCATCGACATGCTCGCCACCGGCATCAAGAGCCCGGTGGGCATCAAGGTCTCGGGCGCGAGCCTGGCCGAGCTGGACCGGCTCGGGGCCGAGATCGAGCGCGTGGTGAAAGGCGTGCCGGGAGTCTCCTCGGCGCTTGCCGAGCGGCTGGCCGGCGGGCGCTACGTGGACGTGAAGATCGATCGCGACCGGGCGGCGCGCTTCGGCCTCAACATCGCCGACGTGCACAGCCTGATCGCGGCGGCCATCGGCGGCGAGAACGTGGCTGAGACGGTGGAAGGGCTGCAACGCTTCCCGATCAGCGTGCGCTATCCGCGGGAGGTGCGCGACTCCCTGGAGGAGCTGCGCAACCTCTCCGTGCTCACCGAGCGCGGCGCGCAGATACGCCTGGGCGACGTCGCCGCCATCGCCATCGCCGACGGCCCGCCGATGCTGAGGAGCGAGAACGGGCGGCTATCGGGCTGGATCTACGTCGACATCCGCGGGCGCGACCTGCGCCGCGCCGTGCAGGACATGCAGAAGGCGGTCGCCGCCGAGGTGAAGGTGCCCGCCGGCTATTCGCTCGCGTGGTCGGGCCAGTTCGAATACCTCGAGCGCGCCACGGCCAAGCTGAAGGTGGTGGTGCCGGCCACCATCGCCATCATCTTCGTGCTGCTCTACCTCACCTTCCGGCGCGTGGACGAAGCGGCGCTGATCCTCGCCACGTTGCCTTTCGCCCTCGCCGGCGGCATCTGGCTGCTGTGGATCCTCGAGCACAACCTGTCGGTGGCAAGCGGGGTGGGTTTCATCGCGCTGGCCGGCGTGGCGGCCGAGTTCGGCGTGGTGATGCTGATCTACCTCAAGAGCGCGTGGGACGAGCGGGTGGCGCGAGGGGCGACCGGCGACGAGGACCTGCTGGACGCGATCCGCGAGGGCGCGGTGCTGCGCGTTCGGCCCAAGGCGATGACGGTGGCGGTGATCGTGGCGGGGCTTCTGCCGATCATGTTCGGCTCCGGTACCGGCTCCGAGATCATGCAGCGCATCGCGGCGCCGATGGTCGGCGGGATGATCACCGCGCCGCTGCTGTCGATGTTCGTCATTCCCGCGGCATACCTGCTGATGCGGCGGCGCGAGCTTCGCGCCGCGGCCAAAGCGGGAACCCCAACCGTCATTCCCGCCCCCGACAAAGGCACTCGGGGGCAGGCTCCGTCGGGAACCCAGTGAAAAGGAGCGACAAATGAACAGAAGAGAACTCGTGATTGCGATGGGCCTCGCGCTACTGGCCCCGATTGCCATGGCGCAGCCGGCGCCCCTCGTAGAGGTGTGGAAGAGCGATTCGTGCGGCTGCTGCGGGGAGTGGATCAAGCACCTGCAGAAGAACGGCTTCGTCACCAAGGTGCACAGCGTCCCCGACGCGGCCCCGATGCGGCGCGCGCTCGGCATCCCGGATCGCCTCGGCTCGTGCCATACCGCGAAGGTGGGCGTCTACGCGATCGAGGGCCACGTGCCGGCGAGCGACATCCGCAAGCTGCTGGCGCAGAAGCCCAAGGCCGCGGGATTGACCGCGCCCGGCATGCCGCAGGGCTCCCCGGGCATGGACGTGCCGGACTCGCCGCCCTACGAAGTGCTGCTGGTGGGCGAAGACGGGCGAGCCACCCTCTTCACGCGCCACCAGCCGCGTTCGTAGCGTGCCTAGCGCCCCTTGAGTTGCGCGCGGAGCTCGCCGCCAGGGTACTTGGCGCTGTGCA
>JBKJTM010000361.1:0-8672 GCA_046590805.1 Usitatibacter sp. | reverse complement strand
GGTGCTGTACGGCGCCGGCCCGCGCACCATCGAGGACTCGAACGCCAAGCGCGCGGACGAGAACCTGCTGCTCGAGGACCTGCGCCGGGCCACCCGCGTCGTCGCCTGCGCGGCGGCGGATCTGCTTTCCTGACGATGGAATACGACCTGGTCGTGATCGGCGTCGGGCCTGCGGGCGAGAAGGCGGCGGTGCAGGCGGCCTACTTCGGCAAGCGCGTCGCGGCGATCGAATGCGCGAGCGAGCCCGGGGGCGCGGGCACGCATACCGGCACCCTTCCCAGCAAGACGCTGCGCGAGACCGCGATGTACCTGTCGGGCTATCGCTCGCGCGACATGTACGGCGTGGCGGTGGAGCTGGAGCCGGCGGCTACGCTGCAGCACCTGATGTCGCGTAAGGCCGACATCGCGGCCTCCGAGTCGCGGCGAATCCGGGCCAACCTCGAACGCCACGCCGTCACCTACCTGCAGGGGTTCGGGCGCGTGGTCGACGCGCACACCGTGGACGTGTTCAGCAGAGGAGGGACGCAACGCGTGGCCGCGGCGGTCATCCTGCTCGCGACCGGCTCGCGTCCTTCCAACCCGAAGGAATTCGACTTCAACGACGAGCGCATCCACGACAGCGACGAGATCCTCACCATCGAGCGCATCCCCGCCTCGATGACGATCCTGGGCGCGGGCGTGATCGGCTGCGAGTACGCGTGCATGTTCGCGGCGCTGGGCGTGAAGGTGACGCTGGTCGATGCCCGCGAGGCCCTCCTCTCGTTCCTCGACCATGAGCTGGTGGCGCAGCTCACCGGATCGATGCGACGCATGGGTGTGGAGCTGCGCCTCGGTGCGGGCTGGACGGGTGCGAAGCGCGAAGGCGAGCTGGTCGTGACGCATCTCCAGGACGGATCCCGGATCGCGGCCGAGCATCTCCTCTACGCCGCTGGACGCGAAGGTCGCACTCGGGAGCTCAACCTCGGATCGGTCGGCATCGTACCGGACAAGCGGGGGTATCTCGCGGTGAACGCGCGTTACCAGACGAGCGTGCCGAGCATCCTCGCGGTCGGCGATGCGATCGGCTTTCCGGCGCTGGCGGCGACCTCGATGGAGCAGGGCCGCGTGGCCGTTTGCCACGCGTTCGGCTTCGACTACAAGCAATCCATGGCGGAGCTGCTGCCCTACGGCATCTACACCATCCCGGAAGTGAGCGCGCTCGGAGAGACCGAGGCCGCCTGCCGCGGCAAAGGGATCGCATGCGCCATCGGTCGGGCGTTTTATGCCGAGAACGCGCGTGGCAAGATCGCCGGCGACACCGAGGGCCTGCTGAAGCTTGTGGTCGAGCGGGGAACGCGCAAGCTGATCGGCGTGCATGTGATCGGCGAGCGCGCCACCGAGCTGGTGCACATCGGCCAGGCGGTGATGCACCTGGGCGGCAGCGTCGATGCCTTCATCGAGATGGTGTTCAACTTCCCGAGCCTCGCCGAGACGTACAAGTACGCTGCCTACGACTGCCTCGCCGACCTCTCGCGCCGGCCAGGGGATGTCTGAATAGTCCGCACCTACGCGCGTGCCTTGCGGAAGCGCTTGATCAGCTCGTGCACGCCTGACAGGCATAGCACCAGCCAGACGGTGCTCGAGGCGGCCGCGGCAACGACGTCGCTGAAATAGTGCGCACCGAGGTACATGCGCGAGAAGGCCACCAGGGACACCGCGAGGATCACGCCGGCGACGATCGTCGCGCGCGCCCGCCGGTCGAAGCAGCGCGACACCAGGAAGGCGCCGAGAACGCCGTAGAAGAGCGTCGCCCCCGCCGTGTGCCCGCTGGGGAAGCTGAAGCTCTCGAGGGTGATGAGGGGATCGTCGAAGTGCGGCCGCGCGCGCTCGTAGGCCTGCTTGACCGCAAGGTTGAGCACCGCGCCCCCGATCATCGCGAGCGCGAGGGTGGCGATCCAATACCACTCGCGCATCCGCGCGAGGATGAGCGCCATGACGATGCTCGCCGTGGCCATTCCGATGGTGGAGTGGGCATGGGTGATGACGAACATGGCCGAGGTGAGGGCGGGCGTGTGGTGGCGGTGGAGCCACGTGGAGACGCTGGCATCCAGGGTAACCAGCGGCGCCTGCGAGGCCACGTTCCAGGCGAGGGCGAGGAAGATCGCGCCGGCGATGGCGAACGCGATCCAGCCGGCAAGCGTGAGCGCGCGCGGGGAGAGGCTATGCGGCCTGCGCTGCGGAAGGTCAGATGCGTCGGTCACTGTCGTGCCATCCATGTTCGTCGTGGTTGAAGGCCAGCACGGGGTCGGGCTGGAAGGAGGTTTCCCTCCAGATGTAGGGGACGATCTCGATGTGCCGCCCCTCCAGGCGCAGCACGTTGAACGAGTTGGGCGATTCGCGCGTGCGGCTGGAGGTGGCGGTGCCCGCCTGGACCACCAGCGCCGAGTGCCCGGCGATCTGGTAGCGGTCGGCGGTGTGGCCCACATGGCTCTCATGCAAATGCCCGGAGAGCAGCACGTCGGCGCCGCACTCGGCGAGGTGCTCCATCGCCATGCGCGCACGGCCGACGATCTGGTCGGCCTCATCGCTCTCCTTGGGCACGTCGAACGGGTGGTGGGTGACGACGATCTTCACCATCTCGTCGGGCAGGTGACAGATCTTCGCCCGCACGCGCGCCACCTGCTCCTCGTTGATGCGCCCGCCCTTCCAGGTCGCCGAGCGCGCGGTGTTCACGCCGACCACGGCGATCGCCTCGTCGATGAAGGTGGGCTCCAGGTCCTCGGTCATGATGCGGCGGTAATTGGCGAGCGGCGAAAAGAAGCGCGCGAAGAGGTTGTAGAGCGGCACGTCGTGGTTGCCCGGGACGATGAGCTGCGGTCCGGGCAGCGTCTCGAGGTAGGCGCGCGCCGCGCGGAACTGCTTCGCCCGCGCGCGCTGGGTGAGGTCGCCCGAGACCACCAGCAGGTCGGGGGCAAGGGCGGTGATCGTGTCCCGCAGCGGCGCCAGCACCTTCTCGTCGAGGCGGCCGAAGTGCAGGTCTGAGAGATGGACGAGAGTTCGCATTCCTACTTCCTTGGCAGCATCACCCGCAGGCACGCGGGGCGAACGGTGAATTCGAGCGGGGTTTCCATCGAGGTCACCTCGCCATCGGTCGCGACAAGGAGTCGCCGGCGCGTGCTCTCGACGCGCACCTGCCGCGCGTTGGCGGTGATGAAGTCGTCGGCCTGCCTGAGGCGGCCGAAAAGCGCGCGAATGGCGAGGCGCAGCAATCCCGCGACGCCGTGGCGCTGCGTGGTATAGACGCTCAGCTGGCCGTTGCGCACGCTCTGGCGCATGCCCATGCGGAATCCTTCCATCACGTACTCGTTGTTGCCGATGAAGACGAAAGGCGTCAGGCAGTGGCTGGCGTTCCCGTCCAGCTCCAGCCGCAGGCGAAGGAACGTGCTGCGGCCGAGCGCGCCCAAGGTCGCCCGCAGCATCGCCCAGTACTTGGCGCGGCCGAGGCGGCGCTGCTGGCGCGTGCGGTCGCGGACGATGTCGGGATAGAGGCCGAGGCTCGCGTTGTTGATGAACGTGCGCCCGTTCACCTCGCCCAGGTCGATGGCGACGACCTCCCCGGTAGCGAGGATCTCGACGGCGCGATCGCGCTCGCTCGGGATGCCGAGGTCGCGGGCGAAGTGGTTGAGCGTGCCTTCGGGCAGGATGCCGAGCGCGACCGGCGTGCCCCGGAGCTGCGCCGCCACGGCGCTCACCGTGCCGTCGCCGCCGGCGACGACGATGAGCGGCGGCTCGGACAACATCGCCTTGCGGACCTGTTCTACGAGCTCCTTTCCCTCTCGCGCCGTGTGGATGTCGGGCACCATGCCGTGGCGGGCGAAGAGCTTGTGCAACTCCTTGTGGGTATCCGTGTCGTGGCCGCTGCCAGCGGTGGCATTGAGGATCACGGGGATGCGTCCGGAGTTGTCGGTGATATCGCTCGCCATGGTGCCGATTGGATGCCGCGCCTTGCGCATGGTTCGCGACGTTTTCCAGGCACACTCGAACATTCGCGAGCCGCCCCCCGCCGATGTCCTCCATCAAGATCGCCACCTTCAACGTGAACGGCATCCGCGCGCGCCTGCCGCACCTCCTGCTGTGGCTGGAAAAGGAGCAGCCCGACATCGCCTGCCTGCAGGAGCTCAAGTCGGTGAGCGAGGGGTTCCCGATGCTGGACCTCCGCGCCGCCGGCTACGAGGCGATCTGGCACGGGCAGCGCTCCTGGAACGGTGTCGCGATCCTGGTCAAGGGTGCGAAGCCCGTCGAGATCCTTCGGGCGCTGCCGGGCGATCCCGCCGACGACCACAGCCGCTACATCGAGGCGGAAGTGGGGGAACTCATCGTGGGCTGCCTCTACCTGCCCAACGGCAACCCGCAGCCGGGACCGAAGTTCGCCTACAAGCTGCGCTGGTTCGAGCGGCTGATCGAGCACGCTGCCGGGCTCCAAGCGAGCGGCCGGCCGGTGATCCTCGCGGGCGACTACAACGTGGTGCCGACGGACATCGACATCTACAACCCGCGCTCTTGGTTGAAGGATGCGCTGCTCCAACCCGAGAGCCGCGAATGCTACCGGCGGCTGCTCGCGCAGGGCTGGACGGATTCTCTGCGCAAGCTCCACCCCGAGGAGCGCATCTACACGTTCTGGGACTACTTCCGCCAGAGCTGGCAGCGCAACGCGGGCCTGCGCATCGACCACCTGCTGCTCAATGCCGCGGCGGCGCCCCGGCTTCTCGAGGCGGGCGTGGACCGCTGGGTGCGCGACCTCGAAAAGCCCAGCGACCATGCGCCCACCTGGCTCACGCTCGGCGCCGCGCCGGCGAAGGCTCGCGCCAAGGGAAGCGTTACCGGGCCCACAAGGCGGATGCGAGCAGCAGCGCCGCGAAGTAGGCAGCGGCAAGCAGGGATCGAGGCTCAGGCGACGGCGTAGAGGAGGATCGCCGCGGCCAGCAGCGCCGCGACCACCGCCCACAACCACGGGGCCTCGATGAGGTGGGTTCCGTTGCGCACGCGCCAGATGGCTTCCTCGAGCTCCTCGGCATTGATCTCGCCGCTGCGGTGGGCGTCGATCAGCTTCAGGACTTCGAGCAACTGCTTTTCTTCGTCGGTAGATGATGGCATGGCCGGCAAGTTAACCGCCCGCGGCCATCGCCCCTATGCAGCCGTTCACAAAGATCGTTTCGCCGCGCTTCGTTTGTAGCCATCGGCAAGATAGGGTGCGAATGTATGACGCGCATCACAATCCTTGATTTGCTCGACAATGCGAGCGACGTCGCTCAGTTGAGCATCCCGGGGCTTTACCTGCACCCGCTGAAGGGCGACCGAAAAGGCGAGTGGGCGGTGAGCGTTTCCGGAAATTGGCGCGTTACCTTCCGGTTCGACGGCGAAGACGTGATCGAAGTCAATTTGGAGGACCACCACTGATGGCCGCAAAGACCCTGCGCAATCCCAACCGTCGCCCCACTCACCCTGGCGCTGTCTTGCGTGAGGACGTATTGCCGGTATTGAAGCTCACCCAAAAGGAATTCGCCGGCAGGCTTGGCGTTTCCCGGCTAAACGTTTCCGAGATCCTGAATGAGAGGCGCGGCGTAAGTCCTGACATGGCGATTCGCCTCGGACGGTTGCTGGGAAATGGCCCACAGATCTGGTTGCGCATGCAGCAGACGCTGGATCTCTGGGAGCTGAGTCAGCGAGGCGGCTATGGAAAGATCCGGACTTTGCGCGCCGCTTGAGCGCACCATGTCGCTGTTTCCAGCAGGCCTCATGCGGGTGGCCTCGCCTACCGCGCAAACACCTCGATGATGCCTACGCCGGTGCCGCCGCCCGCTCCGGTCACGATCGCGGTGTAGGCGCCAGGGTTCAGCGTGATGAGGATCGCCGACTCCAGCGGGTCGGCGGGCGCGAACCCGCTCGACTGCAGGGTGGCGGAGTTGGCCGCCGTTTGCCAGTTGTCATTCGAGGCGATCACGGTCTGGCCCGAATAGAGCTGCAGTACCGGGTTGGCGAGCGCGCCCGGGACACCGAGCGCGGTGAGCGAGGGCCCGCGCGCCCGCACCACCACCGTCTGCGGCGCATCGCCGTAGATGATGAAGCCGCCGATCAACACATTGTCCCCGGTGAGCACCTTGCCGCGGGTGGCGATGTTGATGAGCGGCACCTCGGGGCGGTCGACCTCGAAGACTTCGACGATTCCTACTCCCGTCGTATTGGCCACGCCCGAGACGATCGCCGTGTACGCCCCCGGATTGAGCGTCATCAGGATGGCCGCCTCGAGGTCGTTCGCGGGCGCGAAGCCGCTCGACGTGATCGCCGCGGCGTTGGCCGCCGACTGCCAGTTGTCGTTCGATGCGATGACGGTCTGGCCCGAGTAGAGGTCGAGCTTCGGATTGGCGAGCGCGCCGGGAACACCCAACGCCGTGAGCGATGGCCCCCGCGCTCTCACCACCACCGTCTTCGGCGTCGAACCGCCGATGATGAAGCCGCCGATCATCACGTCGTCGCCGGTGAGCACCTGCATGCGCGTGGAGATGTTGGCGAGTCGCGGAATGCTCGTGGCCAGCGTGAATGTCGCCGCGACGGACTTTGCTGCCACCATCGTCACCGTGCAGGTAGCAGTCCCGGTGCAGGCGCCGCTCCATCCCGTAAACGTGGAGTCGCTCGCCGGCGTGGCTGCGAGCGACACCACCGTTCCGGAGGCGAATGTGGCCACGCAGGTGGCGCCGCAACTGATGCCCGCAGGTGTCGAGGTGACCGTTCCGCTGCCGTTGCCCTGCTTCGTCACGGTCACTGGATAGCTCACCGAGCTGACGCTGAAGGTGGCCGTCACGGCTGTGGCGGCGTTAATCGTGACGGTGCAGCCCCCCGTTCCCGAGCATGGGCCGGTCCATCCGGAGAAGACGGATCCGATGGCCGGTGTGGCCGTGAGCGTGACAGCCGTCCCCGAGTTGAAGGTGGCCGTGCAGGCCGAACCACAATTGATTCCGGCGGGAGCCGAAGAGACTGTGCCCGTTCCGGTGCCCTGTTTCGCGACCGTCAACGAAAAACTGGCCGTCGAGGTGTTGAAAGTGGCAGTGACGCTCGCGGCGGCGTTCAGCGTCACGACGCAGGTCGCCGTGCCCGAGCACGAGCCGCTCCATCCCGCGAAGCCCGAGCCTGCAGCCGGCGTGGCCGTGAGCGTGACCGCGGTGCCGGTCGTGAACGTCGCGGTACAGGTCGCGCCGCAGTCGAGCCCGGCAGGGACAGAAGAAATCGTGCCGCTGCCCGTGCCCTGCTTCGCGACTGTGAGGGCATAGGTCACGGTGGAAGTGTTGAAAGTAGCCGTCACGCTGGCTGCTGCATTCAACGTGACCACGCACGTCGAGCTGCCGGAGCACGCTCCGCTCCATCCGGCGAAAGAGGAGCCGGCGCCGGGTGTCGCCGTGAGCGTGACCGCGGTTCCCGTAGCGAAGGAAGCCGAGCATGTCGCGCCGCAATCGATGCCGCTCGGCGAGGAGCTCACTCCTCCCGTGCCGCTGCCGGCCTTCGTGACCGCGAGGGTCACGCTATTGGCGAGCGGCAGTACGACCGAATCCAGCCACGCGGCATTGTCGCCGCCGTCGATGTCGCTTCTCTCGAAGGACCAGCGCAAGACGTGGGTGCCGGCGGTGATGGGTACCGAGATCGCGCGCCATCCGGTCTCGGTCCGTCCGGGATCGGGGCTCAGCGCAAATCCCGTTCCCTGGGCGCAGGCGCCGATGTTCTGCTGAGTGCCATCGACCAGAAAACGCAGGCAGCCCGATCCGGGCGCGGCCGAGGTCCGCGCCAGGAACGTGGCGTTACCCGCAGCGAAGACGCCGGAGAACTGCGTGTCGGCCCGAACCGGCGTGGGGGTGGTCGGGACGGGCAGGGGTGCGGACCTCAAGCTGCAACTGCCGACGGCGCCTACGGTGCTCGAGATCGCCCAGCCGGCGTTCGCATCGGAAGGCGTGATCCAGCCTGCGGGCATGGCGCAAGCGTCCGGCCATGTGTCGACGGGCGCCGCGTAGGGGCCGATGGTCACGCTCGCGGTGCCATCGGCCGAAAAGGCATTCACCGTGATGGTGATGTTGTCGGCCGCCGAGCGGAAGCTCATGCCCGGCCGCCAGACGGGACCCATGCCGCCATCGGCCAGCGGCATTCCCGGCGGCGTCGCCAGCCATGCCGGCGGATCGCGCGTGGTGTTCACTTCGTGGATGAGGACGCCGTCGCCGGGGAGCTGCGCGTCGTAGCCGACGCGAAACCGGGACTCCACCGTGTAAAAGCGCGTAGCGGTCCCGGCGATGTTCGCCTGCACCATGAGGAAGGTGTTGGCGGCGTTCGGCGGCTGTGCCAGGCGTTCGAGGCTGTAGGTGACGGTTCCGGTGCCGTACGTCGCCACGCGGCTCGCCGGCATGATCTCCATCGTGGTTTTCGCATAGGCGCTCATGCTCTGCGAGATGCAGCCGTAGGTGGCGTCCAGTCGCGCGCAGGTGCCGCCATAGCCCGAGCCGCCGGGATCGCTCACCACGTCCCAGACGCTTCCGTATTCGAAGCCGTTGGGCGCGGCGGAGTGCGGCGCGCCGACGGCGTGCGACATCTCGTGGCCCAGCACGCCGTGGTCGCGCCAGCCGAAGGTGCTGTTCTCACCCACATAGGGCATCCAC
>JBKJTM010000267.1:0-5692 GCA_046590805.1 Usitatibacter sp. | reverse complement strand
GGCCGCGGCTCGATCCTCGACGACGGCGGCGGCGGCTTCTGGATCGCGCGCGAGGCGCTGCGCCACATCTGGCGGGCCGAGGACGAGCGGCCCGGGGCGTGGCAGGGCTCGCCGCTGGCTCGCGATGTGTTCGCGCGCCTGGGCGGCCCCGGCTGGGCGCTCACGCGGGCGGCGGTCTACGGCGGCGATCGGGGCGGGGTCGGGCGGCTCGCGCTCGCTGTCGCGGCGACGGCAGAAACGGATGCCGTGTCGCGCGACATCCTCGATCGCGCCGGCGTGGAGCTCGCGCGCCTGGCGAATACGATGGTGAAACGGTTCGGCCTGCTCCCGGTAGCGCTCACCGGACGCGCCGCGCAGATGCATCCGGCGATCGTTGCCGCGATGCGTCCCGCGCTCCTTGCCGGCATCGAGCTCCAGGTGCGCGAGAGCTGCGCGCACCATGCCGCCGCGCGGCTCGCGGCGCGCGCGCCGCGCTAGGCACATGTCGCCCGCGGTCCTGCTCGCGGTCGTCGCGGCCTACTTCGTCGTGCTGTTCGCGGTGGCGCGCGGCACCTCGCGCAACGCGACCAACGACTCCTTCTTCATCGGCAACCGCGGCAGCAACTGGATGCTGGTCGCCTTCGGCATGGTGGGGACGTCGCTCTCCGGCGTGACCTTCATCAGCGTCCCCGGCGCGGTGGGCACGACCGGGTTCACCTATTTCCAGATCATCCTCGGGCATTTCGTGGGGTACCTGGTCGTGGCGTACGTGCTGTTGCCGATCTACTACCGCGGGCACGTGACCTCGATCTACCACTACCTCGGCGAGCGGCTGGGGCCGCGATCGCATCGCACCGGCGCGGGGTTCTTCATCCTGTCGCGTACGCTGGGCGCGACCGCGCGGCTCTATCTCGTCGTGAACCTCCTGCAGCTCGCGTTGCTGCAGGGCTACGGGATCCCGTTCTGGGTGACGGCGCTCATCACCGTAGCGCTGATCCTCGCCTACACCTACGAGGGCGGCGTGAAGACCATCGTCTGGACCGATACGCTGCAGACGTTCTGCATGCTGGCCGGCCTCGCGATCTGCGCCGTGATCGTGCTGGGCGAGCTGGGACTCTCGGTGGGCGAGAGCATCGAGCGGCTGCGCGCGCAAGGCCTCGCCACGATGATCGACACCGACCCGAACGCGCGCCATTTCTGGCTGAAGGACTTCGTCGCCGGCGCCTTCATCGCCATCGCCATGACCGGGATGGACCAGGAGATGATGCAGAAGAACATCTCGGTGAAGACCCTCGGCGATTCGCAGAAGAACGTGGTCGCGCTCGCGCTCATCATGATGGGCGTGGTGCTGCTCTTCCTCTACCTGGGCGGGCTACTGTATCTCTACGCGCCAACGGTGGGCGTGACGGCCACGGGCGACAAGATCTTTCCGGCGGTGGTGCTCGGGCACCTGCCGCCGATCATTCAAGTGGTCTTCGTCATCGCGCTGATTTCGGCACTGTTTCCGAGCGCCGATGGGGCGCTTACGGCGCTCACCTCGAGCTTCTGCCTCGACATCCTCGGGTTGCAGCGGCGTGGCGTGGCGGAGGCCGAGGCGACACGCATCCGCCATCGCGTCCACCTCGCGTTCGCCTTCGTCTTCCTCCTGCTGGTAATGGCGTTCCACTGGGCCGACAGCCCGAGCATGATCGCGGTGATCCTCAAGCTGGCGAGCTATACCTACGGGCCGCTGCTCGGCCTCTTCGCCTTCGGCATCCTCACCAGGCGGCAGGTGAACGACCGCTGGGTGCCGCTGGTGGCGCTCGCCGCGCCGGCGCTGTGCCTGCTGCTGGATGCCAGGCAGGCGGCGATCTTTGGCTCCTATCAGCTCGGCCTCGAGCTGCTGGTCGTGAACGGCCTGCTCACGTTTGCCGGGCTGTGGATGCTTTCGAAAAGGAATTAGTACCAGGTTACATTTCCGCCGCTGCCGCCGGACACGAAATGTAACCTGGTACTAATTCAGGGCTGGAGGTGGCCGGCGAAGCGCAGCGAGTAGCCGCGCTCGTGGAGGTCGAGCGTGCCGGGCGAGCCGAAGGGCAGCGTCACCTTTTTCGCCACGTGGCCGAAGGGCAGCCCGGTGAGCACCGGGAAGGGCAGCAGCTGGCGGAGCGACTCGATCACCTCGTCCATGCAGTACGGGTAGCGCGCGGTATTGGTCGGATCGCAATCGGCGAAGCTGCCGAGCACCAGCGCGCGCTGCTTGACGAGCACGCCCGCGTGGTAGAGCTGCATGAAATCGCGCTCGACCGCGTAGGGCTGCTCGCCGACCTCCTCGACGTAGAGGATGCCGCCGTCGATCTGCGGGAAGTACGGGGTGCCGGCGAGGTGCGCGATCAGCGACAGGTTCCCGCCCCACAGCGTCCCGTCGATGCGCCGCGGGTCGTAGCCGTGGGCGCAGACGATGTCCTCGATGCGGTGGCTCGGCTTGCTCACCGCCAGCCAGAAGTGCTGCTCGCTGTAGGTATCGGGCTCGGGCTTGCCGAAATCCACGCCCAGCATCGGCCCGTGGAACGTAGCCAGGTTCGAACAGGCGAGCGCCGCCATGTTGAAGGCGGTGAAGTCGCTGAAGCCGACATAGGACTTGTGGCTCGCGGCCACGCGGATCCAGTCGATGCGGTGCAGCAGCCGCGACATGCCGTAGCCGCCGCGCGCGGCGATGATCAAATCCACCGAAGGATCGTCTACCAGCGCGTGGAAGCCTTCGAGCCGCTGCTCGTCGGTGCCGGCGAAATAACGCCACGTCTCGGCGAGGCCCGGCGCCAGCACGACGCGATGGCCCATGTCCTCGAGGTAATCGACGCCTGCCCTGAGGGACAGCGGATCCACGCGGCCCGAGGGCGCGCAGATGCCGATCACGCCGGGCTCGGGCAGCGCGCGGGGCAGGCGCGGCGTGCGAACCGGAATCACCGCCGGCTCAGCCGCCATGGATTTCCTCGAACGCGATCAGGTTGCCGTCCGGGTCCTTCACCACGAACCAGCGCGTGCCCCAGTGAGTCTCCTCGGGCTCGCGCACCACATGCGCGCCCTTGGGCAGCTTGCCGAACCGCTTGTCGATGTCGTGGATATCGAGGTGCACGTTCGGCCGCGCCGTTCCCAGGCCGCCGTCGGCCTTGCCCACGCTGGTCTTCTCCGCGATGACGACCTTCACGCCGCCGCCGGAGACCGCCACGCCGCGGCCGGAGCCGTTGCCGCCCCAGGTGTCGGTCACCGACCAGCCGAGCACGTCGCGGTAGAACGCGAGCGAGGCGTCGAAGTCGTCGGGGGTGATGAACAGGTGGTGGAAGCGGTCGATCATCGCAGCTTTTCCTGCTCCTGCGCGTCCACGACCGCGAGCGCCGTCATGTTGATGATGCGCCGCACGGTGGCCGTGGGCGTGAGGATGTGCACCGGTTTCGCGGCGCCGAGCAGGATCGGGCCGATGGTGATGCCCGCGCCGCCGACCACCTTCAGCAGGTTGAAGGAGATGTTGGCCGCGTCCAGCGTCGGCATCACCAGCAGGTTCGCCTCGCCCTTGAGGCGCGAGTTGGGGAACGCCTGCATGCGCACCTCCTCCGACAGCGCCGCGTCGCCGTGCATCTCGCCCTCGACCTCGAGCTCGGGATGGGTCCTGCGCAGGATGGCGAGCGCCTCGCGCATCTTCACTGCCGAGGGCGCGTCGCTGGTGCCGAAGCTCGAGTGCGACACCAGCGCCACCTTGGGCGTGAGGCCGAAGCGGCGGATCTCCTCGGAGGCGAGCAGCGTCGACTCCACGATCTGCTCGGTGGTGGGATCGACGTTCACGTAGGTATCGCAGAGGAACACGGTGCGCCGCGGCAGCATCACCACGTTCATCGCGTAGTAGCTGTTCACGCCCGGGCGGCGGCCGAGCACCTCGTCCACGTACTGCAGGTGGCTGCCGTGGGTGCCGATCATGCCGCAGATCATGGCGTCGGCCTCGCCCTTGTGGATCATCATCGCGCCGATGAGCGTGAGGCGGCGGCGCATCTCCAGCTTGGCGAAGGGAATCGACACGCCCTTGCGCTCGGTGAGCCTGTGGTATTCGGTCCAGTACTCGCGGTGGCGCGGGTCGCCCTCGGGGTCGACGAGCTCGAAATCCTTGCCGGGACGGATGCGGAGCGCGAAGCGCTCGAGGCGCCGCGTCACCACCGATGCGCGCCCGACGAGGATCGGCTTCGCGAGGCCCTCGTCCACGACGACCTGGGCGGCGCGCAGGATGCGCTCGTCCTCGCCGTCGGAGAACACCACGCGCTTCGCCGATCGCTTCGCCGCGGTGAAGATCGGCTTCATGATCAGGCCCGAGTGGTAGACGAACTCGTTCAGGCGCTCGATGTAGGCGGGGAAGTTCTTGATCGGGTCGGTCGCGACACCGCTTTCCATCGCCGCCCGCGCCACCGCCGGGGCGATCTTCACGATGAGGCGCGGATCGAACGGGCGCGGAATGATGTAGTCGCGCCCGAACTTCACCTGCTGGTCGCCGTAGGCGTGGGCGACGATGTCGGATTGCTCGGCGAGCGCGAGATCGGCGATCGCGTTCACCGCCGCGAGCTTCATCGCCTCGTTGATCGTCGTCGCGCCCACGTCCAGCGCGCCGCGGAAGATGAACGGAAAGCAGAGGACGTTGTTCACCTGGTTCGGATAATCGGAGCGGCCGGTGGCGATTATCGCGTCGTCGCGGACCTCCTTCACTTCCTCGGGCAGGATCTCCGGCGTCGGATTGGCGAGGGCGAGGATCAGCGGGTTCTTCGCCATCCTCGCGACCATGTCCTTCTTGAGGACGCCACCCGCGGAGAGGCCCAGGAACACGTCGGCATCGGCGATCACGTCGGCGAGCTTGCGCGAGTCGGTCTTCCTCGCGTAGCGGACCTTGTTGTCGTCCATCTCCTCCTTGCGGCCCTCGTAGACCACGCCCTTGATGTCGGTGACCCAGATGTTCTCCATCTTCATGCCGAGCGCCACCAGCATGTCGAGGCACGCCAGCGCCGCGGCGCCCGCGCCCGAGACCACCAGCTTCACCTTGCCGATGTCCTTGTTGACGACCTTCAATCCATTGCGGACCGCGGCACCGACGATGATCGCCGTGCCGTGCTGGTCGTCGTGGAACACCGGGATCTTCATCCGCTCCCGGAGCTTCCGCTCGATGTAGAAGCACTCCGGCGCCTTGATGTCCTCGAGGTTGATGCCCCCGAAAGTCGGCTCGAGCGCCGCGATGATGTCGACCAGCTTGTCGGGGTCGGACTCGGCCAGCTCGATGTCGGAGACGGTGATGCCGGCGAACTTCTTGAAGAGGACGCCCTTTCCCTCCATCACCGGCTTGGCGGCGAGCGGGCCGATGTTGCCGAGGCCGAGAACCGCGGTGCCGTTGGTGACCACGGCGACCAGGTTGCCGCGCACGGTGAGCTCGCGCGCGCAGTTGGGGTTCTCGACGATCGCCTCGCAGGCGGCCGCGACTCCGGGCGAGTAGGCGAGGGCGAGGTCCCGCTGAGTGATCAGCGACTTGGTCGCCGACACCTCGATCTTGCCGGGGACCGGGTGGCGGTGGTAGTCGAGAGCGCTTTTCTTGAGGTCGTCGAGCATGGTAACTCTTTGAGCAATAACATTTTTTTATCCGCTTTTAGTGTATCACGGCAAAAATTGGTGTCGGAGTCGATTTAAGTCCGTTCCGCCAGGCGGGAAA
>JBKJTM010000214.1:0-13280 GCA_046590805.1 Usitatibacter sp. | reverse complement strand
GGGGCAATCCCTGCATCTCGCCCGTCGACGCACTCCAGATGCGCAGCGCATCGTCCTCGGAGACGATCGCCAGCAGGGTCGCGTCGCCGCTGAACTCCAGCAGGCGCGCCCGCCCCGGCTGCCGGAGGGTGCGCGTGAGCGCGCCCTGGCCGTCGCGCAGCTCCACCGCGCCGTCCGGCAGGGCTATAGCGAGGCGTTTCGAATCAGGGCTGAATCGCGTCTGCAGCGGGGCTCCCGCGGACCCGGAGTCGCGCGCCCATCGCTGCGCGGGCGCCTGCTGGCTGGAGCCGGTGTCGAATACTCGCAGCGCGGTGTCGGAAACGGTGGCGAGAAGGCGTCCGTCCGGACTCGCCTCGATGCTCGACACGCGCTCGCCGGCCGCGAGCGACACCGGCGCCTCGGCGGCCACCAGCTCCCACAGGGCGAACCGGCCCGCGGCATCGACGGTCGCCGCGCGGCGGCCGTCGGCGGCCATGCGCGCCTGGATCACGGGGGTGGCCCCGACCAGGGGTTCCACCAGCGGCATCTCCGAACCCAGCGCCCAGATTCGTGCGGTGCGATCGAGCGAACCGGTGACCAGCCGGTCGCCGGCGCCATTGAATGCGGCCGAGAGGACCGCGCCCTCATGGGGCAATGGCGCGCCCACGAGCCGCGCGGCGCGAACTTCCCAGACCCGCGCGTTCTTGTCCTGACTCGCGGTGGCGAGAAAGCGGCCATCGTCGCTGAACTCGAGGGCGTTGAGCGGGCTCGGGTGCGGCAGCCTCGCGACGTCGCCGGAAGGCGCGCCGATACGGCTCCACACGCTCACGTCGCGCCGGTCCACGCAGGCTACCGACTCACCCGCGCGGCTCAATGCGCAGGCCCCTTCGCGCATTGCGATCTGGCGCAGCGCCTCAGGTAATGCCACCGGCTTCACCTGCGGCTCGATGTCGAAGAGCCTCGCGTCGCCCGCAAGCCGCACCAGCAGGGCAGCCCCATCGGGGGCGAAGACGAGCTCCCGCATGCCGGCACCGGAGCCTGGCAGCATCGTGCGATCGCCCGAAAGGGTGGCGAAGGCCACGCCACCGTCGCCTTCATCCCAGGCGATGCGCGAGCGATCCGCCGCGATCGCCATCGCCGCCGGCGCCCGCGCGAGCTTGCGCTCGGGAGCGAGCGCCGCGCCGCTCTCCAGATCGGTTACGGTGAGGCCGTTCTCCTTCGAGACCGCCAGGACCGCGCGCGCGCGCAGGTCGACGCCGCGCTCGGGCGTGGCGAGCTTGCGCTCCGTCACCTCGCGTCCGAATGTCCGTCGCGAGAGGTATGTGATCGCGCGTGCAACCGCGGCCGCGTTGTCGGGGTTGAGGCGCAACGCCTCGGCAAGCACCGCCTGCGGCTCACTCGGCACGTTGCGCTCGAGCTGGCCGATCGACTGCTCCAGCAGCACGTTCGACTGCGTCTCCACCAGCCGCCGCTTCTCCTCGTTGGAGCGCTCGAGCAGCAGCGCGAACACCGCGGCGAGGCCCACGGCCGCCACCAGCACCACCGCCCCCACCGCGATCAGCCCGCGAAAACGCCGGCGCCGCGCGCTTTCCTTCTCGTCGGCGACGCGCTTCGCCTCGCGCGCCTTCCTCTGGTCGCGGCTCTCCTTGGCGACGCGCGTGAGCACGTCATGGGTGAGCTCCACGCGCAGCACGCCCGCGCGCTCGTCGAGACGGACGAGGCGGCGGCCGATCAGCGTGTCGATCGCCTCGCGGGTCACGCCCGGCAGGCGCAGCGCGTCCTCGAGCGCGCAGCTGTCGCGGTAGCCCGCCTCGGTGAGCAGCCGGTCCTCGATGAACTCGGCGACGCGCGGATCGAGGTCCGCCAGGTTCTCCTGGTAGAACTCGCGGATGATCTCCTGCTGCGCGCCGCCTTCCAGCAGGTCGGCTGATATCTGCGACAGGCCGTTGGCGATGCGCTTGTTGTTGAGCTCGCGGCAGACCACCGACAGCAGCGCGGGCTCGATTTCGAGGCGGTCGAGCTCGCTTTCCTCGGCCCCGCGTCCGCGCGCCGAGGCGACGAAGCGGATGATCTGGTCGCACACCGTGTCCGAGACCAGGTGGCCGCCCGATTCCAGGATCGCGGCGCGCGCCTGCGAGCCGTTCATGCGCGTGAGCCGCAGGCGCCCGCGCATGATCGAGGGCATCGCGCCGCGCAGCGCCTCGAAATCCGGCAGGTAGTCCTCGCGGAAGCTGAGCACGACCTTGTAGGTGCCGCGGGAATAATCCAGGTCCTCGGCGAAGGAGGCGTCGTGCTCGATGCGCTCGATGGTGCGCGTGGGCGTGCGGCCCTCGACCAGGTCGGCAAGCTCGACCAGGAAATCGCGGCAGCGGCGGGCGACGTCGGCACCGTGGCGGCCCAGGGTGAAGAGCTCCTCGAACTGGTCGAACACGAGGACCGGCGTGAGGAGGCGATTCTTGGCGCTCCAGAAGTCGGCATCGCGGCGGTGGAAGAATTCCCACAGGTTGTCGCCCGCACGGACCGCCGGCGCCTCGACCGAGCGCCCCGCGGCGCTCTTCGCAAGGATCGCCAGCGCCTGGTCTGCGAATGGCGTCGGCGCGAGCACGTCGAGGCGGATGTAGATCGGCAGGAAGTCCGCGTCGCGCAGCTGCGGGAAGAGGCCGGCGTGCAGCAGCGAGCTCTTGCCAAGGCCCGACAGCCCGAACAGCACGGTGAGCGTCTGGCGCTTGATGAGACGCAGCAGCTCCGCCACTTCCGCGTCGCGGCCGTGGAAGAACGCCCGCGCCTCCTCGGTGAAGGGCATCAGCCCCGGCCAGGGCTGCTCGCGGCTGACGGCCGGGCCGGTGAAGCGCGCGCTCAAGCCAGCCCGACCTCGCGCTTGCGCGCCTCGCGCACCAGGCGCACCAGGCGCGCCTCGAACTCCGGCGTCATCCGGCCTTCAGCGAGCCGCGTCCACTGCGCCTTCTGGAAGCTCTCCGGCACCGATTCGGCGTATTCGGGCGTGTCGTCGACGACGACCGGAAGGATGAAGGGCACGCCGTCGGCGATGCCCATGGTGCGCTCGTCGGCGAGGCGCCATTCGCGGCGGAAGTAGCCCTCGAGCCGGCGCGCGGTGGTGCGCGAGATCACCGGCATGAAGTACGAGCAGCCGCGGATGTTGCGCTTGATCTTCTGGTCGTAGAGGTCGCCCGCCTCGAGGCGGTCCTTGTCGAACCAGACGTCGATCCCGAGCGCCTCGAAGGAGCGCTGCAGAGCCTGCACCGCGGCAAGGTCTTCCTTGGCATAGCTCACGAACACGGCGCCGGCGGGCATCTCCGCAAGCGCAGCCGCGGCCGCGGCGGGGGCGGGGACGGCCGCGCGCGCCGCGGGGGGATGTCGCTCGAACCAGCGCCGCTCGAGCTCGTCGACGAAGCCGCCCGCGTCCATCGGCGCTATCTTGGTGGCGTAGCTGAAGCTCTCGAGGAACAGCACCAGGTTGGCATCGGCGCTCGCCATGCGGTCGACGAGGATCTCGGACTCGCCGCGCTGCGCCGAGAGCTGGTGCGACTTGGAGATGCGGATGAAGAAGCGCGCCAGCCAGTCGGGGAAGGCGCAGCCGATGATCAGCAGGTTGTTGTTGTGCAGCTCGTCGAAGAGCAGGTGCGGCCGGCGCGCGTCGGACTGGAGGGCGCACATGAACTCGAGCATGTCCTCGTCGCTCACCACGTAGTCCGGCGCGACCGAAAGCTTGCCGAGCAGCGAGTAGACGACCGGGTTCTGCAGCCGGCCGCGCTCCGCGGGCAGGTCCTGCGCCTTGGTCGGGCTGTAGGCGAGGTGCTCGGCGCGCGCCTGGCCGCCGAAGCGCTCCTGGTTCACCGCATCCACCATCAGCGAATCGCAGGAGAGCGAGACGAAGAGGTCGAAGGCGTCGATGCGGGCGAGCTTGCGCAGCGCCTCGGGCGGCGCGAGCGGCATCTCGCGCACGATCGCGCGGATCTTGGGGTAGACGTCCTCGCGTCGGCCGCGGGCGGCCAGGTGGGCGCACATGACCTCATTCAGCCCGAAGCCCGGCGGCAGCCGATCGGGAGGAATGCGCAGCTTTTCCGTGAGTTTTTCCGCGACCAGGCGGTTGAAACCGACACGTCCGCCGTCACGCTCGAAGGTGAGCAGCTCCGGGCCCACGATGGGGATGACGCGCCGCTCCTCGATATTGGCGAGGAGATCGTCCCAGAATTCTTCGGCCTGCTCGGTGGAGATCACTCCCCGGGGTTCCCTTGTCATTGCGCCCTGTCGAGCCCGAGAATACTGCACGCACCCCCAGCGTGCTAGGGTTCGCGCTTTCGTCGCACCCCGCCGCCTTGCCGCCCGCCGTCTCCCGCCCGATTCCCGTCGCCGCCCTCGTCGCCATGGTCCTCATCTGGGGATACTCGTGGGTGGTGATGAAGATCGGCCTCGCCCACGCGCACCCCTTCGACTTCGCGGCGATGCGCGTGGCGATCGGGTGCGTGCTGCTGTTCGCCCTGGTACGCGTGCGCGGCCGCGGGCTCGCGCTTCCGAGCTACCGGATGGCGGTCGTCATGGGCCTGGTGCAGGTGGGGCTTTTCGTGGTGCTTTCGAACTTCGCGCTGCTGAACGCGGGGCCGGGCAAGGCCTCGGTGCTGGTGTACACGATGCCCTTCTGGATGATCGTCTTCGCGCACTACATCATCCACGAACGCATGCGCGGCGCGCAGTGGGTCGCGGTGGGCCTCGCTTTCGCCGGCCTGGTGCTGATCGTGCAGCCGTGGGACCTGGCTAGCCTCGAGGGCAGTCTCTATGCGGTGGCGGCGGGCGCCGTGTGGGCGATCGCCGCCGTCCTGTCGAAGAAATGGCCCACCGCCGCCGACGATCCGCTCCTCTTCACCGCCTGGCAGCTCTTCTTCGGCACCCTCGCGCTCGCCGCCCTCGCCTTCGTCCATCCCCATGAAGGCGTGCGCTGGAACGCCGAGTTCGCCTGGGTGCTTGCATACTCGTCGATCCTCGCGACCGCCGGTGGCTGGTGGCTGTGGACCTACGTGCTGGCGCGCACGCCAGCGGGGATCACCGGGCTGAATTCCCTCGGCATTCCGGTGGTCGCGGTAATCACCTCGGCGCTGCAGCTGGGCGAGCGCCCGCCGGCACTCGAGCTTGCCGGGATGCTCGCCATCGGGGCAGCGCTGGCACTGCTGGCGTGGCTGGGATTGAAGCGGTCCGACGCGGCCCCCGCGGCGACGCCGGTGGACTGATCCGGAGCGGTTAGGTGCCGGGCCGTTAGGCGGCGATCTCTTCGCGCACGACGGCAAACGACTGCCAGCGCCCTGCGGTGCTGGCCCGCCCGCCCGGCATTAGCGGCGCGCGGCGATTTCCAGCGCGATTTCATTTCGCAACCGGACGACCGACGCCGTCCTGCGGTACTCGGGCGACATTCCATCGATCAGCTTCGCCGCCTCCGTGAGGAGCGCGCGGGATTCCCCGGGATTGGCGAGTGCCTGCGTGAGCCGGACGTAGGCGCGCCGGATGCGCATGAACTCCGCCTGGCTGATGTCCGGAAACCTCTGGTGAAACTCGAGCGCCGGCTCCAGCGCGGCGCGCGCATCGACCAGCCGCCCCAGCCTGGCGAGCGCCCTTGCATGCATCGTGTGGCGCTCGGTTTTCCAGATTTCCTGGATGCGATTCTGCGGCGGATTTTCGCGCGCGCTTTCGACGCTCAGGCGCGCGGCCTCTTCGGCCCGGACATAGTCCTTCATCGCGTAGGCGCCATCCGACAATGTCCAGCTTGCTTCCGCCAGCGAGTCCGCCCGGAACCGCTTCTGGGTCTCGGTTTCGGGTTTCAGGGTCTCGACGAGGCGAACGACAGCCGAAGCCTTGTCCCGCGCGGACGCGAAGTCGCCGAGAATCAACAGGCGTTGCGCATCCACCGCGGGATTCCAGGCTTCCCGGAGCTTGCGGAAGAACCCGTTGGGGGGCAGGTCGCGAACCCCCATCTCCATGAAGCGCGAAGACTCCGCCCCGGCCGCCTGCGAAGCCTGCAAATTGCCCAACTCGGCTTCCACGCGGGAAACGTGTGCCGCCGCGTTGGCCGCGCCGCTTGCCCGGGCTGCGGTCATGTTCCCCTTCTGCGCGACCTGTACCGCGGCTCGAAGTTGTCGCAGGCCATCGCGAGGGCGGCCGACGCCTTCGATGTAAAGGCCACTGATGAACAGGTTGACGGCGAGGTTGTGCCAGGAAATGGTGTTGCCCGGATCGACCTTGAGGAAGAGTTCGTAGTCGCGGGCGGCTTCGGCATAAAAGGGAATGGCGGCCTTGAAGCGCACTTGCTCCGCCTCGAGGTGGCCCATGTTGGAGTGCAGCAATCCCCGGGCCCGCAACGCCAGCATGTTCCCCGGCTGCTTCTCGAGGACGCCATTGACCACGGCCAGGGCTTCCACGCCGTTGCGCTTGGCTTCCGCTTGGCGGCCCAGCGGAATCTGTACATTCATCCGCCAGGCCGTCGCCTCCGCGAAGCTCGCCGCCGCCGAGAGATCCTCGAGCTTGAGCCCGTCGATGCCACGGAAGGCCGTCCGCGCCTTTTCCAGGGTCTTGTCCGCGTCCTCCAGCGCGCTCTCGCGCGTGAGGACGAATCCATAGTTGATCGAGATCTCGCCGAAGGCGCGGCGGGCCGGGAGCGACGCGCCGGGCGCCGAGCCCAGCGGCTCGATGATCGCCATGGCGCTGGCGAGCGCCTTGCGGCTCTCGGGCATGCGGTTCTGCTGGCTCAGGATCCGGCCCTGGGTGGCCGTTCCCATCGCAAGCCCGATGGCGGTCGCTTCCGTCGCGTCGCCCTTGGCGCGCAGCTTTTCCAGCGTGGCGACGGCGGTGGCCGCTGCCTTGGCGCCTTCCTCCAGCCGGCCGAGGTTGCGTAGTGAAAGCGCATAGCGCACCTCCGCCAACGAGCGGTTGCGCTCGGTCGCATCCGTGCGCAGGGCCGGCGGCAACCCGGCGTAGTAGTCGAGCGCGCGCTTGGAGAGGCTCGCCACGATATCGAGGCGGCCGATGGGCTCCAGCTCGAGCTGGAAGTCCTCCAGCAGGAAGACGACGAGCTTTTCGGCCTCCCCGCGGGCGCTCTCGGCGAGCTGGCGCGTCTCGAGCGCCTCGGCCTCGGCTTCCTGCGCGCGCTTCATGTTGACGTAGCCGAAGATCGCGCCCGCCATGGCGACCAGGGCGAGGACTCCGCAGACACCCGCCACCTGCCGGGCCCGCACCAGGGCCTTGCGCGTTGCCGCCTCCCTGGCGCGCTGCGCCGCCAGCTCCTGCTCGGCGCGATCCTTGGCCTCGCGCTCGTGCCGCAGGTCGCGGCTTTCGGAAACCACCTTGCATAGCACGTCGTGGGTGAGCTCCACCCGCCGCAGGTCGAGCCGCTCCTCGACACGCAGCAAGCGGCGATCGACGAGCCGTGCGAGCGCATCGGCAGGCGCCCCGGCCGCGTTGAACGCCTTCAGCACGCGTTCCTCCGCCAGGCTCTCGCGATGGCCCGAATCGGTGAGCATCTCGTCTTCGATGAAGCGCCGCACCGCAGGAGGCTGCTCCGCGAGCGCGCGCTCGTAGAACTCCGACAGGATGTTTTCCTTGGAACCCGCGAGGAGGTCCACGGAGATCGCGTCCCGCCCCTGCGAGATGCGCGTGTTGTTGAGCTCGCGGCAGATGAGGGAAAGGAGCGACGGCTCGACCTCGGCATTGGGAAGCTCGGAGCCCCCGGCGATGAAGCGCACGATCGACTCGGCCACTTCCTCGGACACCAGCCGGCCACCCGGGTTGCGCACGGCTGCAAGGGCCTGCTGGCCGTTCATGCGCGCGAGCCGCATGCGGTTCTGGGTGATGGAAGGCATCGCGACCTTCACGCCCTCCAGGTGCGCGAGGTAGTCCTCGCGCAGCGCGATCAGGATCCGGTAGTCGGCGCGCGCGAAGTCGAAACGCTCCGAAAGCGCATCGTCGGTATCGATGCGCGCCTCGAGCGCCTTGGGCGGGCGGTTCTCGACCAGGTCGGCGAGATCCTCGAGGAACTGTGCCGCGCGTTGCCGGCCGGCGTCGTCGGCCTGGCCCAGGGTGAAGATCTCCTCGAACTGGTCGAAGATGAGCAGGGGCACCACGACCTGGCCCTGCGCGTCCTTGAGCAGGTCGCCCCGATGGTGCAAGAACTCCCACAGCGACTCGCCCTCAACCGCCGAGCCCGCCTGGGTCCACTCCCCGTGGGCGCGCGTGGCGCGAAAGATCGCTTCCTTGATCTGCTCGGCGGGCGGCGGCGACTCGCGCGCATAGTCGATGCGCACATAGACCGGGCAATACCCGTTGGGCCGCAGCCTGGGCACGATGCCCGCCCGCAGGATGGAGGTCTTGCCGAGGCCCGACTGGCCGAAGAGGATCGTGAGCAGCTTCCTCTGAACGCGGCGCGTGAGCTCGGCAATCTCCTCCTCGCGGCCGAAGAAGTAGGCGCGCGTCTCCTCGCTGAAGGAATCGAGGCCGAGCCAGGGATGCTGCTCGTCGACGGCCCGCTGCTCGCCGGCGATGGCGCCGGCTTCAGCCGCCATGGAGCAGGTCCTGCAGGCGGCCGGCGAACGCGGGAGTGACTTCGCCGGAAGGCATGCGCGTGAAGTGCACCGCGCGGAATCTCTCCGGCACCTGCGCCGTGTTGGCGTCGGTCGCGTCGATGCACACCGGGAGGATGAACACCGCGCCGTCGGCGATATTTCGCGAGCGGTCGATGGCGTAGCTCCACTCGCGGCGGAAGTAGCCCTCGAGGCGGCGCTCGGTGGCCGCGGAGATGACGGGGATGAAATACGAGCAGCGCGAGATATTGCGCTGGATCTTGCGGTCGTAGTCGTCGCCGCCTTCGAGGCGTTCGACGTCGAACCAGGTTTTCACACCGGCAGCGTCGAGCCCCGCCTTGAGTCGTTGCACTGCGGGCAGATCCTCGCGCGCGTAGCTGATGAAGACCGCCTGGTCGGGCATCTCCCGTTCCGGGGGCAGGACACGCTGCACCACGGCCCCGATCGGCACCACCCCGCCCGGCTTGCTGCGCGCCATCCAGCGTCGGTGCAGCTCGTCGACGAATTGCGCCGCGCCGCTGTAGACGCGCGTGCGGATGCTCACCTGGTGCAGGAAGGTCATGAGGCGCTCGTCGCCGCCGGAATGGTCGTCGGCCAGCACCTCGCCCACGTCGCGCGGATCGGAGAGCCGGCGGCGCTTGGCCATGCGCAGGAAAAGGCGCGCCAGCCAGTTGGAGAAATTACTGCCGATGAGGAGCAGGTGGTTGTGCTCGAGCTCGTGGAAGAGCTTTTCCGGCGTGAGGTGCTCGCTTTGCAGCGCACAGACGAATTCCAGCAGGTCTTCGTCGGAGATCACGTAGTTGGGGGACGCGGACACCTTGCCCAGCAGGTGGTAGACGACCGGTCGCTGCAGCAGCTCGCGCTCGCTCGGCAAGTCGGCCACGCGGTTGGGCACGTAGGCGATGACCTCGGTCGATTGCGCGCCGGCGAAGCGAACTTCGTTGATGGCCTGCTCGAGGAAGCCGTCGAAGGTCGTGGTGACGAAGAGGTCGAAATCGGCGATCTCCGCCAGCTGGCGCAGCGCGCGGGGCACCGGGAATGTCGCCTCGCGCAGCACCGCGCGCACGCGCACGTAGGTATCCTCGCGCCGGCCATGGGTCGAGAGGTACCAGCAGACCACATCGTTGATGGTGTACGGGCTGGGCAGGCGCGAGACGTCCACGCCCAGCTTGGCCGCGAGGCGCTCCGCGATCCAGTCGTAGAGCAGCCGGGGTCCCGCGGCCGTCTCGAGGGTGAGCAGCTCCGGTCCCACGATCGGGATGACGCGTCGGTCTTCGATGAAATCGAGCAGGTCTTCCCAGGCGTCGTCGTCGAGCGTCGCGCCTGGCGTGGGCATGGGGAGCACATTGCTCACGGCAATGGCCCCCGGCGCGCTGCGGCGAAGTACTTCGACATCGAACGAGCCCTCCCGGCGCGCGTTTCCAGCGTGGTTTGTTCTTTGCCGGAGCTTATGTCAGTGGAGGGTTTTTGGATACTGCCGGGGTCAGCCCCTGCAGGCGGGGGCCGAAAGCGCCTGCAGCACCTCCCCGGTCTTCAGGTCCTGCACGAAGGCCACGATCGACATCGACTCGGGCTTCCAGTCACCGCGCGCGGCGAAGGTCGCGCTCGCCGATGCGATGCCGGTGCCGGCGAAGGCACGGGATTCGGAGAACCCGCGCACCACGAAATCGTGCGAGAGGTGCTCGCCCCGATTCTCGCCGGCATTCACGCGGCTGGAGAGCCCGTTTTGCGTCGCCGCGATCACCAGCGCGAGATTGGCGCGGGCGATTCCGGCCCTGGGCGTGGCCGAGGCTTCGGCGAGCATCTTTCCCCCTTCGAGCGGCTTCACCCGGATCTCGAGGTCCACGCGCGAAGGCGTCTTGTTGATGCGCTCGACCGCCTGCTCGAAGGTCCGCACCCTGCTCCAGTCGCGGAAATCGCGCCCGCCCACGGTGACCTGCGGCGTGTACACGTAGCGCGCGCCGGAGGCGTTCGCGCGATCGCGCTGGCGCGCCGTGTGGCGCTCGTCGGCGAAGGCGTCGCGCCAGCCGATGTAGTCCCAGTAGGTGACATGGAAAGCGACCGGGACCACATTGGCGTTGCCCCCCAGCTTCGAGAGCCAGCGGTCCGCCGGCGGGCAGCTCGAGCATCCCTCGGAGGTGTAGAGCTCCACCAGCGCGGCGGTCGCGGGACCGGAGCGCGCGGTGCATTCGGCGGCGCTCGAAAGCGCGGGAAGCATGGCGAACATGAGGAGGGCGAATCGCATCGGAAAGCTTCCGGTCCGTGAATGCCCGTAGGTCGCCGGCCTGCCGGCTAACTTACTTCGCCCGCGGCTTCCTCGCGGGCTTCGCCTTCCTCACCGGCCCGCGCTTGTAGAGCTTCACCCCCAGGGCGATCTCGCGCTTCGCCTCCTCGGGACTGCCCCACCCTTCGACCTGCACCCACTTGCCGGGCTCCAGATCCTTGTAGTGCGCGAAGAAGTGGGTGATCTGCGACAGCGTCACCTCGGGCAGGTCGCGCGCGGTCTCGATGTGCCGGTAGAGGGGCGTCAGCTTGTCGATCGGCACCGCGAGCAGCTTGGTGTCCCCGCCCGCCTCGTCGGTCATCTTGAGGAGCCCGATGGTCCTGCAGCGCACCACCACGCCGGGCATCAGCGCGAAGGGCGTGATCACCAGCACGTCCACCGGGTCGCCATCGTCGGCGAGGGTCTGCGGGATATAGCCGTAGTTGCACGGATAGTGCATGGCGGTCGATACGAAGCGGTCGACGAAGAGCGCCCCGGTTTCCTTGTCGACCTCGTACTTGATGGGGTCGGCGTGCATCGGGATCTCGATCACCACGTTGAAATCGTTGCCGAGGTCGCGGCCGGCGTCGACGAGATTCAGGCTCATGGTTTGTCGCTCATCGGTAAAATTTGGTAAATTGGCTTAGGAGTCTTGCTCAAGTAGGCGATTCGAAAGCGAAATGACCCGCAGCCTGCCCCTGATACTGACGCTCGACCAGCATGGTGTCCCGCACCGGTGGGTGACGTGGCAGCAGGCGGTCTGGTACTACGCCAAGGAACGCGTGGCGTGGGAGACGGGCCGCGAGGCATTCACGGTCTGGGGTGGACGATGCCACAGGACCGGTGAGCGATCCAGCATCACCGCCAACTCGATCATCGCGATCCGCGGCAAGGCGCTCGCGATCCGCGGCTTCAACGCCGTGCCGCCGTTGAACAACCGCGAGCTGTTCAACCGCGACTGCTTCATCTGCGCCTTCTGCGGCGGCGACTTCACGCCCTACAGGCTCACCTGCGACCACATCCTGCCGATGTCGCGCGGCGGACGCGACTCGTGGATGAACGTGGTGACCGCGTGCCGCGCGTGCAACCAGAGGAAGGGCAGCCGCACCCCCGAGGAGGCGCATATGCAGCTGCTCTATGCGCCGTACGTGCCCAACCGCGCGGAATTCCTGATCCTCGCAAACCGCCGCATCCTCGCCGACCAGATGGAGTTCCTGCGCCAGCACGTCTCGGCGAACTCGCGCATCAAGCGCAACTAGCTAGCTCGCTCGATTCGGCAGCAGCTCTCTGTCGTCACAGGAGCGCTTGATCCTTGGATCTCCTCCTCGTATGGCGTCGGTCCATCGCCGACATGTGTCTGCGGAAGGCATTCCCGGCGCGACGAGCAACCTACTGTGCGAACACCTCCACGATTCCCACTCCCGTTCCGCCGCGCGCCCCCGTCACGATCGCCGTGTAGGCACCGGGATTGAGCGTGATGAGAATCGCCGATTCGAGCGAGTTCGGCGGCGCAAAACCGCTCGAGCTGAGCTGCGCCGCATTCGCCGCCGTCTGCCAGTCATCGTTCGAGGCGATCACCGTCTGGCCCGAGTAAAGCTGCAGCACCGGATTGGCAAGCGCGTTGGTGATCCCGAACGGAATGAGCGACGGCCCACGCGCCCGGACAACCACCGTCTGCGGCGCAGTGCCTTGAATGATGAACCCCCCGATCATTACGTCGCTGCGGGTGAGCACCTGGCCACGCGTGGAGATGTTGATGAGCGGAACCTCGGGATGGTCGACCTCGAAGACCTCGATGATCCCCACCCCGGTCGTGCCAGCCGCGCCCGTGACGATTGCCGTGTACGCCCCGGGATTGAGCGTGGTGAAGATCGCCGCCTCGCGCGAATCGCTCGGCGCGAAGCCGCTCGCCTGCAACGCGGAGGCGCTTGCCGCCTGCTGCCAATCGTCGTTGACCGCAATTTGCGTCTGGCCCGAGAAGAGTTGCAGCATGGGGTTCTGGAGGGCGCCCGGAACACCGAGGGCCGAGAGCGACGGTCCGCGCGCCCTCACCGCCACCGTCTTGGGTGCAGAGCCGCCGATGATGAACCCGCCGATCATGACGTCATTGCCGGTGAGCACCTGCATGCGAGTGGAGATGTTGGCCAGGCGCGGGATGGTCTCGTATGCAGCCAGGACGGGCGCGGGAAATGGCCGAATCCCTGCTGTGCCGTCCCCGAGTTGGCCGGAGCCGTTAGCACCCCAGCACTTCACCCCGCCCGCCGTCGTCAGCGCGCAGGTGTGAGAGCCGCCCGCCGTGATCGCCGCGACCCCGCTCGCGAGTCCCGTTACGTCCACCGGGGTCAGGCGCTGCGTGGTCGAGTTGTCTCCGAGCTGGCCGGAAATGTTGTCCCCCCAGCACTTCACCCCGCCCGCCGTCGTCAGCGCGCAGGTGTGAGAGCCGCCCGCCGTGATCGCCG
>JBKJTM010000195.1:0-2626 GCA_046590805.1 Usitatibacter sp. | reverse complement strand
ATTGAAAAAGCCGGGTTTACCCGTCTTTTTCGCTTTCCGGGTGGGCCCGCCGTCACGCTGAGAAATTGGCGAAACCGGCTACACTAGTCGGGCATGGACGCCGCGACCACGACCCGTTTCGAAGCCGAGATCGCCCGCTACAACAAGTGGCGCGAGGAGCTCACGCAATCGGTCCACGCGTACCACGACTGGCTGGAATCCAACCACCAGCTGGACGTGCAGCAGTCGATCCGCTTCTACGACCTGCTCGAGAACCTGAACAAGGGCCGGCTGATGCTCGCCTTCCTGGCGGAGTTCTCGCGCGGCAAGTCGGAGCTCATCAACGCGCTCTTCTTCTCGAGCCTCAAGGAGCGGCTGCTTCCCTCCGACGTCGGGCGCACCACGATGTGCCCGACGGAGATTTTCTGGGACCCCACCGAGGAGCCGTACTTGAAGCTCCTTTCGGTGGAGACCCGCTACCGGGACGAGTCGATCTCGCAGCTGAAGAACGTGGCGGTGGAGTGGAGCCGGGTGCGGCTGAACGTGAATTCGGCCGCCGACATGAAAAAGGCCCTGAAGTCGCTCGCCGACACCAAGCAGGTGTACGCGCTCGAGGCGCGGATGCTGGGGCTCGCGCCGATGCTGAACGACAACGGCGAGCCCCCGGGCGAGGAAGAGCTGGTGGAAGTGCCCGCGTGGCGCTACGCCATGGTCAATTTCCCGCACCCCCTGCTCGCCAACGGGCTCTCGATCCTCGACACCCCGGGCCTGAACGCCCTCGGCATGGAGCCGGAGCTCACCGTGAGCGTAGTGCCGAACGCTCACGCCATCCTCTTCCTCCTCTCGATCGACACCGGCGTCACCAAGAGCGACCTCGAGATCTGGGAGCGCTACGTCCGCCAGGGGCTGCCGCAGAAGCTCGCGGTGCTGAACAAGGTCGACCTGATGTGGGACGACCTCAAGACCCCGGCCGAGATCGACAAGGCCATCGCGCGCATGGTCGAGACCACCGCCGGCCACCTGCAGATCCCCAAGGAGCGCATCTTCCCGCTGTCGGCGCAGAAGGCGCTGCTCGGCAAGATCCGCGAGGACGCGGGGCTCGTCAAGAAGAGCGGCATCGAGAACCTCGAGCGCTTCCTGGCCGACGAGATCGTGCCGATGAAGCGCCAGATCCTGTGCAAGGCGGTGGTGAGCGAGATCGGCGGCATGATGGCGTCTTCGCGCGCGCAGCTCGCGAAGAAGCAGCAGGCGAACAAGGGCGAGATGGACGAGCTGCTGGGCCTCGTCGGCAAGAGCCGCGACGTGGTGGCCAAGCTCTGGGCCAAGATCACCGCGGAGAAGAATGCCTACAACGCCGCGCTCGCCGAGTACAAGGTGAACTTCAGCCAGTTCAGCGCCAGGAAGGCGGTGCTGGTGGACCTCCTCAACACCACCAAGCTGGATGCCGTGCTCGCCAAGAGCGCCCAGGCGATCGAGGATTCGTGGACCACCGTGGGCCTCCAGCGCGGCATGAACGAGCTGGTGCGCGACATGAGCGAGAACTTCGAGACCGTGTTCCGCGAGTCGGAGGACGTGAAGAAGCTGATGCAGGGCGTCTACAACACCTTCATCGCCAAGTTCGCGTTCCAGAAGATGACGCTGCCCGCGCTGGACCTCGATCCGCACCGCACCAAGCTGCAGCTCCTGGTCCACCAGACCGATGCCTTCGTGAAGGACCCGGTGAACGTGGTGGTGAAGGAAAAGCACTTCGTGGTGAGGAATTTCTACGCCACGCTGGTGAAGGAAGCGCGCAAAAACTTCTCCGACGCCAAGAACCAGACCGAGCGCTGGCTGCAGGCGGTGATCCTGCCGCTGGAAGTGCAGATCAAGGACCACAAGGCGCAGCTCCAGGCGCGCCTCGACAACCTCTCGAAGATCAACGAGAAGACCACCACCATCAACGAGCAGATGGCGCTGGTGAGGGCGGCCGAGGCGGACCTGAAGCGCCAGCGCGACATGATCGAGGGGCTGATCATGCGAGTCTCGGCCCATGCGGCCACGTCCTCGCTCACCGAGGAGGCGCCTGCCGCGCCGCTCGCCAGGGCCGCTGCGGCGCCCGCGCCCGAAATGCTGCAGACCACCAAGCTCGCCACCTTCGAGGCGCCGAAGCCCAGGCCGGCGCCCAAGCCCGAGGCGCCGCTGGTATCCGACGACCTGATGGCGGAGCTGAACAAGCCCAAGCCGCAGTCGGCGCTCAAGGCCGCGTCGCCCCGGCCGCCGACGGCGACCCATCCGCTCAATCCCGATCCGGCCGCGACTCAGCGACTGACCGCGGAGAAGGAAGAACGCACGCAACGCCTCGACAACGAAGAGCGCACCGTGCGCTTGAGCGATGCGGAGCGCACCCAGCGCCTGGCCGATGCGCAGCGCACCCAGCGCATGAAGGCGGTGATGGCCGACGCCGAGAAGACGCAGGAGATTCCCAAGTACGATCCCGGCTTCAAGCCCGAAGCGACGCAGATGCTCCCCGCGACCGACGACGCCCGGGCCGCCGAGAAGACCCAGCGCATCGACGACAGCATTTGGAAGCTGGAGGAAGCCAAGCGCATCCTGCAGAAAACCAACAAGCCCTAGACCGGGGACGTACCCTCATTTCATCCAGCGAGAT
>JBKJTM010000194.1:0-3260 GCA_046590805.1 Usitatibacter sp. | reverse complement strand
CGCCTCGAGGACGTGAAGCGCGAGGGCAAGACAGCGTGGTTCCAGGCCTACCTGCCGGGCGACCAGCCGCGCATCGACGCGCTGGTGGAGCGCGTGGCGGCCGCGGGCTACGACACGCTGGTGATCACGGTGGACACGCCGGTGGCGGCGAACCGCGAGAACAACACGCGCAACGGATTCACCACGCCGCTGCGCCCCGGGCTGCGGCTCGCGTGGCAGGGCATCACCCATCCGCGCTGGACGGTGAACACGTTCCTGCGGACCCTGGTGAAGCACGGCATGCCGCACTTCGAGAATTCCTACGCTACCCGCGGCGTGCCGATCGTCGCCCGCAACGTGGAGCGCGACTTCAGCGGCAAGGACCACCTCAACTGGAGCCACGTCGAGGCGATCCGCCGCATCTGGAAGGGCAAGCTGCTGCTGAAGGGCGTGGTGGACCGCGAAGACGCGAAGAGGGCGCGCGGCATCGGCTGCGACGGCCTCATCGTCTCCAACCACGGCGGACGGCAATTGGACGGGATGGTCACGCCGCTGCGAGTGCTGCCCGGGATCGTGGAAGCCGTCCCCGACATTCCCGTACTGATGGATAGTGGCGTGCGCCGCGGCAGCGATGTCCTCAAGGCGCTGGCACTGGGCGCGCGCATGGTGTTCGTCGGCCGCCCGTTCATGTACGCCGCAGTGATTGGCGAAGAGGTGGCCGTGCGCCACGGCATCCGGCTCCTGAAGGAGGAGGTCAGCCGGAACATGGCGATGCTGGGGATCAACTCGCTGGGCGAGATGACGTCCGAGAAGTTGCTGCGGGTGCGGAGTTGATCGGCAGCCACAGCGTCTAAACTGGAAGCTCAGACCCTTGGAGACCCTGGATGCAACCCGCTGAAGCGCTCCGCAAGGCCGACGAGCTGCGGCACGCGCTCCTCGACCTGCACAAGTCGATGATCGACGCGCAGCGCATCATCTACGAGCGCGACCACGGCCGCGTGCAGACGCCGGCGCAGTTCCTCGGCCTGGTGCTCGAGCATCCGGATTTCGAGTGGATCCGCGAGCTTTCGGCGCTGATGGCGCTGCTGGACGAGTGGCGCGAGGATTCGCGCGATGTGGAGAGCGTGGCCCTCGACGACATCGTCGGCGCCCTGCGGGCGCTGATCCAGCGCGGCAGCCCCAGCGTGCGCTTCACCGATCGCTACTGGCGGATGCTCGACTCCAACCCCGAGGTGCTGGTCGGCCACGTGAAGCTCTGGCGGATGCTCGGCGCGGACGGGCTAAACTCGCGCGATGGAAAACCCGACCCTGGTGCCGCTGGGTGAGGACTACCCCGAGATCCGCGAGGGCGTGCGCGCCGTCTGCGAGGGCTTTCCCGGCAAGTACTGGCGCGACCTGGAGGATGCCGAGGCCTATCCGGACGCATTCGTCCGCGCGCTCACCGAGGCGGGCTACCTCGCCGCGCTGATCCCCGAGGAGTACGGCGGCTCGGGCCTGCCGCTGCGCGCCGCGGCGGTGATTCTCGAGGAGATCCACGCGTCCGGATGCAATGCGGGCGCCTGTCACGCGCAGATGTACATCATGGGGACGTTGCTGCGGCACGGCAGCGATGCGCAGAAGCGCACGTACTTGCCGGAGATCGCCGCGGGGAGGCTGCGGCTGCAGGCCTTCGGCGTCACGGAACCCACGACTGGATCGGATACGACGCAGCTGCGCACGAAGGCGGTGCGTGATGGCGATTCCTACGTCGTGACCGGGCAGAAGGTCTGGATTTCGCGCACGCTGCACTCGGATCTGATGCTGCTGCTTGCGCGCACCACGCCGGTCGAGGAGGTCAAGCGCCGCTCGGACGGGCTCTCGGTGTTCCTCATCGACATCCGCGACGCCCAGGGTAAGGGGCTCGAGATCCGCAAGCTCCCGGCGATGATCAACCACAACACCACCGAGCTCTTCTTCGACGGGCTGCGCATCCCCGCGGCGAGCCTGATCGGCGAGGAGGATCGGGGATTCCGCTACATCCTCGATGGGATGAATGCCGAGCGGATCCTGATCGCGGCCGAGGCGCTGGGCGATGCGAAGTGGTTCATTCACAAGGCCTCGGCCTATGCGAGCGAGCGGGTGGTGTTCGGGCGCCCGATCGGCCAGAACCAGGGCGTGCAGTTCCCGATCGCTCGCGCCTATGCGGAGACGCGCGCCGCCGACCTGGTGAATCGCAGCGCCGCGGCGCTGTTCGATGCGGGCAAGGAATGCGGCGAGGAGGCGAACATCGCGAAGCTGCTCGCCTCTGAAGCCTCGTGGCATGCGGGGGAGGCGGCGATGCAGGCGCATGGGGGTTATGGGCTCGCGCGCGAGTACGACATCGAGAGGAAATGGCGGGAGACGCGGTTATTCCAGATTGCGCCGATTTCGACCAACTTGATCCTGTCGTATCTTGGAGAGCATGTGCTCGGGATGCCGCGGTCTTATTAGGCGGCTCCTTCCCGACCCGGAGAGGCAGGGCTAGCGTGGCGGAGTTAGTTGTCTCACCGCGATGGTGCTAGCATTTCAATCATGATCGACTGGTCTTCGTGTGCCGCGGTTGAGCGAGATCCCGAGCGGGTGAGCGGAGCGTGGGTATTTCGGGGCACTCGTGTACCCGTGTCGGCGCTGTTCGAGAATCTCCAGGATGGCGCGCTGGTAACGCAGTTCGTGGAGTGGTACCAGGGGGTCACGACCGACCAGGCCCGGGCCGTTCTGGAGCACGCTGCCCGCAGCACCTTAGCCGCCTGAGTGCGCGTCCTCTTTGATCAGGGCGCGCCCGTCCCATTGCGAGAGGCATTGACGCAGCACGAAGTTGCGACCGCTTACGAGCGCGGCTGGTCCAGGCTCAAAAACGGCGAGCTGCTCGATGCCGCCGAGGGCGATGGCTTCGAGATCTTCGTCACAACCGATACGCGTCTGCGATCCCAGCAGAATCTCGCCGGTCGGCGCATTGCGGTTGTCTGCCTGCTGACGACGAGCTGGCCGCGTATAAGCCGGAACATCGCCGCTGTCGTCAGTGCGATCGACTCTTGTGCTCCGGCAAGTTATACCGAAGTGTCTATTCCGTGAAGAAGATGACCTGCAGAGCTGGAGAATCTCGGTCCATTCATAACTTGGAAATGGCCCCGGGTGAGCCGCTTGGATTTCTCGGACCGTTTTGAACGTTAGTTTTCGGCGTTCAAAGCGCCCAAATTGCGGGCGTATACCTGCAGCAGGTGTTCCTCGGCTTCGTCCTCCAGCACTACGTCATCGTGGGCGTG
>JBKJTM010000069.1:0-5837 GCA_046590805.1 Usitatibacter sp. | reverse complement strand
GCGGACGTTGCACGCCGCCGAGGAGCGAGCGCGGCTGGAAGCACAGGCTCGGGCGGCCAGCACCGCCGCCGACGAGGCCCGCGCCGCACAGGCCCAGGCGAAGGCGTCGCTCTCACGGATCGCGCCCGCGCCGCGCATCGGCTTCGCCAGAGGCGCCGCGGTGATCGCGGTGATGGGTGTGCTGGGTTTCCTCGGAGTGCAGCGACTGACCGGTGGACCGGCGCCTCGGGAGAACCTCGCCCCCTCCCTTCAGGCCGAGGGCCTGCGCCTCGACCGCACCCTCGACCTCAGCCGAACGGGTGCTTCAGGACGATCGTCTCCTCCCGGTCCGGCCCCGTCGAGATGAGCGCGATCGGAGCTTCGACGAGCTCTTCCAGCCGCCTGAGGTAGGCCTGCGCGTTCTTCGGCAGCTTGTCGAAGGACTTCACCCCCACCGTGCTCTCGGTCCAGCCGGGATGCTCCTCGTAGACCGGCTCGCAGATCGCCAGCGCCTCGGCGCCCACGGGAAAGATGTCGCGCTGCTCGCCACCGACCTTGTAGCCCACGGCGACGCGCACCAGGTCGAGCCCGTCGAGGACGTCGAGCTTGGTGATGCAGAGGCCCGACAGCCCGTTGATCTGCACCGCGCGCTTCAGCGCCGCGGCGTCGAACCAGCCGCAGCGGCGCGGCCGGCCGGTCACCGAGCCGTACTCGTTGCCGCGCACCCGCAGGTGCTCGCTCACCTCGTCGTCGAGTTCCGTCGGAAAGGGCCCGCCGCCCACGCGGGTCGCGTAGGCCTTGGCCACGCCGAGCACGTAGTGCAGCTGCCCCGGCCCCACGCCCGCGCCGGCCGAGGCCTGACCGGCCACGCAGTTGGATGAAGTCACGAACGGATAGGTGCCGTGGTCCACGTCGAGGAGCGCCGCCTGCGCGCCCTCGAACAGGATGCTCTTGCCCTGGCGGATGAGCGCGTTCACCTCGGCGGAGACGTCCGCCAGCATCGGCCGCAGCTTCTCGGCGAGCGCCAGGGTGTCGTCGAGCGTCTTCTGGAAGTCGATGGTGTCGGTCTTGAAATAGTGCCGCAGGACGAAGTTGTGATAGTCCAGCACCTCGCCCAGCTTGGCCGCGAAGCGCTCGCGCGCGTAGAGGTCGCCCACGCGTATCGCGCGGCGCGCGACCTTGCCCTCGTAGGCCGGGCCCACGCCGCGGCCGGTGGTGCCGATCTTGTCGTCGCCCTTGGCGCGCTCGCGCGCCTGGTCGAGCGCCACGTGGTGCGGCAGGATGAGCGGGCAGGCCTGCGACAGGCGCAGCTGCGCCGGCGCGTCGATCCCCGCCTGGGCGAGCTCGCCGATCTCCTGCATCAGCGCTTCGGGCGAGACCACCACGCCGTTGCCGATGAAGCACTTCACATCGGGGTGCAGGATTCCCGAGGGAATCAGCCGGAGGACCGTCTTCTGTCCCTTGAGGACGAGCGTGTGCCCGGCGTTGTGGCCGCCCTGGAAACGCACCACCCCCGCCACGTGGTCGGTCAGCCAGTCGACGACCTTGCCCTTGCCCTCGTCGCCCCACTGGGTGCCGATGACGACTACGTTACGCGCGGGGGACGGACCCCGGTTTTCGCCGTTGCCTGGTGTGGGGTCCGTCCCCGGTTTCAGGTTGGTTGCCATTTCCCCGCTTTCAATTCGAGCTTGCGATCACATCCCGATTCGTCCCCTGCCGCATCGTGGCCCGGCAGGTCGACCACCACGACTTCGCCCTTGCCGCGCAGCTCCGCGATGGCGCGATGAAGCTCGGGGTCCTCGCCCCACGGCGCGAGGATCCGACCTGATCCCCCCTCACGCGGGGAGGCGGGCGCGATGGCGGTGAGCTGCCTCAGGTCCATGGTGAAGCCGGTCGCCGCGCGCGCGCGGCCGAAGCTCGCGCCCACCTCGTCATAGCGGCCGCCGCGTGCAATCGCGTCCGGGCTGCCCGGAGTGAAGGCCGCGAACACCAGCCCGCTTTCGTAATTGAATCCGCCCAGCTCGGCCAGATCCACCGAGAGGTCCACGCCCGGCGCTTCGCAGGCGGCGGCGAGGCGCCCGAGCGCATCGAGCGCCGGGGCGACGGCGGCCGGCAGCTCGCGCCGCGCGCGCTCGATCACCTCGATGCCACCGTTCAGGGTGGTGAGCACTGCGAGCCTGCCGGCTGCGACCGCGTCCTTCTGCTGCACCGCATTGAAAAGCTCCTCGGCCTTCTGCGCGTCCTCGCCCGCCACCATCGCGCGGTAGATCGCCGGGTTGCCGAGGTCGATGTGGATGCGCTCGATCGCGGCGCGCTTGAGCGACTCGATCATCAGCCGCACGATCTCCACGTCGGCCTCGAGCCCCGCGTGCCCGTAGAGCTCGGCGCCGATCTGGATCGGCTCGCGCATCTTGGTCATGCCGGCGGGAACGGTGTGCAGGACGCTGCCGCAGTAGCAGAGCCGCGCCACACCCTGGCGATTCAGGAGATGCGCATCGATGCGCGCGACCTGCGGCGTGTGGTCGGCGCGCACGCCCATCATGCGGCCCGAGAGCTGGTCGACCAGCTTGAAGGTGGCGAGGTCGAGATCCCGCCCGGTGCCCGAGAGCAGCGACTCGACGTACTCGAGCAGCGGCGGCGCCACCAGCTCGTAGCCGTGGGAGGCGAAGAGGTCGAGGATCGCGCGGCGCAACCGTTCCATGGCGCGCGCCTCGCCGGGCAGCACGTCCTCGATGTGCTCGGGAAGCAGCCAGCGCCTCATCGCGCGAACACCAGCAGCGCCGCGCCGATGCCCACCGACGCCAACCCGATGAAGCGGATCTGGCCATCCCGCAGTTGCGTCATCTGGTGGAACATGTCGCGCCAGAACTTCGGCGCCGTGAGCGGCAGGATGCCTTCCAGGACGAGCATGAGCGCGATTGCCGGGACGAGGATGTCGCCCATCGAACGCTATTTGCCGCGGCCGGGATTCTTGAGGTACTTGAAGAAGTCCGACGACGGGTCGAGCACCATCACATCGCCCTTGCTGCGAAGGCTCTGGCGATAGGCTTCCATGCTGCGATAGAAGCTGTAGAACTCGGGGTTCCTCTGGAAGGCTTCGGCATAGATCTTCGAGGCCTGCGCATCGCCCTCGCCCTTGGTCTTCTGGGCGTCGCGGTAGGCCTCGGCGACGATGATCTGGCGCGCGCGGTCGG
Source organism: Usitatibacter sp. (assembly GCA_046590805.1). Taxonomy (GTDB): domain Bacteria; phylum Pseudomonadota; class Gammaproteobacteria; order Burkholderiales; family Usitatibacteraceae; genus Usitatibacter. The sequence goes on along the minus strand of JBKJTM010000069.1, from coordinate 2,664 downwards.
CCTCGGCCTTGATCTTCTCGCCCTCGGCCTGGCCGGTGGCGCGCAACTCGTTGGCAACCCGCTTGCGCTCCGATTCCATCCGGCGGTAGACGTCGGAGGAGATCTCGGGGACCAGGTCGACGCGCTTCAGGCGCACGTCCACGACGTCGACGCCGATGCCCTTCACGTCCGCGTCCACCTTGTTGGCGACGGTGGACATGATGTTCTCGCGCTCGCCGGAGACCACCTCGTGCACCGAGCGGCGCGCGAACTCCGCGCGCAACGCGTCGTTTACCGTCTGCGAGATGCGCGCCTCGGCGGCGAGCGAATCGCCGCGCACCGACACGTAGTACTGCTTCACGTCGATCACGCGCCACTTCACGAAGGAATCCACCAGCACGTTCTTGTTCTCGCTGGTGAGGAAGCGCTCGGCGTCGCGCGCGTCGAGGGTCTGGATGCGCGTGTCGTAGAGGCGCACGTTCTGCAGCACCGGCACGAGGAAGTAGAGCCCCGGCTGCGTCTGCACCGCGACCACCTCGCCCAGCTGAAACTTGATCGCCGCGCGGCGCTGGTCGACGGTGTACATGCTCATCGACAGGATCAGGCCCAGCACCACCAGGCCGACGAGCACAAATGCGGAATGGCGCTTCATCGTCCACCCTCCCGGTCACGCGTTCGCATGCCCTCGCGCCTCGAGGCCGCGGGCTCCGGCACCACCGGCGGCGCGGCCGTCTCGACCGGTTGCGGCGGCACCGCGCGCCCGGTCTCGAGCGGCGTCTGCGACTGGGTGCTCAGCTGCATGATGCGGTCGAGCGGCAGGTAGAGCAGGTTCTGCCCGCCCTTCTGGTCCACGATCACCTTGCTGGTCGCGGAGAGGACCTGCTGCACGGTCTCCAGGTACATGCGCTCGCGCGTGACCTGCGGCGCCTTCTCGTACTCGGACAGGATCTGGCGAAAGCGCGACGCATCGCCCTGCGCGGTGTTGATCACGCTCTGGCGGTAGCCGTTCGCCTCCTCGATCAGGCGCGCCGCGACGCCGCTCGCCTTGGGCACCACGTCGTTCGCGTACGCCTGGCCCTCGTTCTTGAAGCGCTCGCGGTCCTGGCCGGCGCGCACCGCGTCGTCGAACGCCGACTGTACCTGCTCGGGCGCCTGCACGTTCTGCAGGTTCACGGTGGTCACGTTGATACCGGTCTTGTAGCGATCGAGGATCTGCTGCATCAGCACCTTCACGCGCGAGGCGACTTCGCTGCGGCCCTGGTTCAGCACGAAGTCCATCTTGCTCTTGCCGACGATCTCGCGGATCGCCGTCTCGGCTGCCTGCAGCACGTTGTCGTCGGGGTTGCGGTTGTTGAAGAGGTAGTCTTCGGCCCCCTTCAGGGTGTACTGGATGGCGAACTGCACGTCGACGATGTTCTCGTCGTCGGTGAGCATCAGCGCTTCCTGCGGCTGCTTGTTCTTGGGGTTGCCGCGATAACCGACCTCCACCGTGCGCACGCCCGAGACGTTGACCACCTCGACCGACTCGACCGGGTAGGGAATGTGCCAGCGCGGGCCCGGCTGGGTGGTCTCGAGGTACTTGCCCAGGCGCAGCACCACGCCGCGGCGTCCCTCATCGACGATGTAGAAGCCGCTCGCCAGCCACACGGCGATCACCAGCAGGATGAGGAAGATGATGCCGCCGCCCATCGCGGCACCCATGCCGGGGCCACCCACGGAGGGGGGAACGCCGGCGGGACGCGGACGCAAGCCCAGCAGCCCGGAGATCTTCTGCTGCAGCTTCTTCAGGATCTCGTCGAGATCGGGCGGACCTTCGTTGTTCTTTTTTCCCCATTGGGGATCGTTCGGAGGCATTTTGGGGGCGGACCCTGGTGACTAGTCGTGGGCGATGGTTGGGGACGGACCCCGGTTACCGGGCGTTAGCGATTCTTTCAACGTGGGGTCCGTCCCCGGTCTTTACCAGAGGGGCCCCTACGCTGCAGTGGGGTAGGAGGAAGCGTCGCGGGCGACGTCGGCGAGCACTTCGCGCAGGCCATCCATGCCCGCTCCGGTGATCGCACTTACCTTGATATTCAATATCTTACCAGAAGAATCGCGGACCACTTCGGGTTGCATGCCGGGGACACGGTCGATCTGGTTGAGCACCATCAGCTGCGGCACTTCCGCGGCGCCGATCTCCTTCAACACCTTGTTCACCGACTCGATCTGCTCGTCGCGCTGCTCGCTCGCCACGTCCACCACATGCAGCAGGATGTCGGCGCCCACGGTCTCCTCGAGCGTCGCGCGGAAGGCATCCACCAGCATGTGCGGCAGGTCGCGGATGAACCCCACGGTGTCGGAGATCACGATCTGCGCGCCCTCGCCGAGGAAGACGCGGCGCGTGGTGGTGTCGAGCGTGGCGAACAGCTGGTCGGCGGCGTAGGCCTTGGAGGTCGCGATGCGGTTGAAGAGCGTCGACTTGCCGGCGTTGGTGTAGCCGACGATCGAGACCCGCAGCACGCCCGAGCGGATGCGCCCGGCGCGCTGCGTCGCGCGCACCTTGCCCACCTTCGCGATCTTGTCCTTCAGCTTCTTCACGCGCTCGCCGATCATGCGGCGGTCGAGCTCGATCTGCTTCTCGCCGGGGCCGCCGGTCTTGCCGAGCGAGCCCCGCTGGCGCTCGAGGTGGGTCCAGCCGCGCACCAG
>JBKJTM010000507.1:0-4293 GCA_046590805.1 Usitatibacter sp. | reverse complement strand
CGGTCAGCACGTTGGTGTACGGCTGGGCGGCGGTGGTCGACGACACGAACACGCGCTTCAGCGGCTGGGTGATGACCCAGTCGGTGGGGGACGCGGAGCCGGTGTCGAGGATGTACTCGTTGATGACGGCGGTGTGCATGAAGATCGACGCAACGGCGCGCGCGCCGGCGGCAACGCCGCTGGTGGTCACGAACGTGCTGCGATCCGCTTCGATGAACACCGAGGCGCCAGTCGCGTCCAGCTCACCGGCGCGAACAACCACGCTGGTGGCAGGCGACGCGTCCGCGAGCGACGGCGTGATGAAGCCGGCATCCGTGTAGAACGCGGTGGAGCGCCAGGCTTCCAGGGCGTCGGCTTTGTAGCCGGCATCCTGGCCGTTGTTCACGTTGATCAGCGTGCCCGTGCCGGACAGACCACCCGACGGAGCTTCGATCGACGACGGGGTCAGGGTCTGGCCCTGAACCACGGCGCAGTTGGCGGGCGTACCGGCCGAGGTGTGGGTCACAGCAGTGGCCCAAGCGCCGGTGAGGGTGCCCATCTCGAGGATCTCGACGTAGCCCTCACGCGTACGATCCAGGCCGGTGCCAGGCAGCGCATCGCCACCGGTCGAGTACTGGAAGTTCCGGAATTCCTGGCCACCGTTCGCGACCGGCAGGTTGCCGACCGGGTTGGTACAGGAGACATCCGACGTCACGATACGCGCAGCGTCAGCGGCACCGGGGCCCGGGATGATGGCCGCGGTCCACATGTCGTTGGGCGACAGGAACAGGTTGAAGTCAAGTACTTCCGCCGAGGTCTTGCCCTCGAGGACGCGCACTTTCAGCGCCTTCGCACGGGTCGTCGTGTTCACCACCGACAGGTAGGTGTTCCACGCGTTGCCGCCAGCCGACTGCACGGTGTAGTAGGGGTAGACAAGTACCTGGCCCGTACCATTGGGGTTCAGGTAGACAGCCTCTGCGGTACCGGCGGTGCCCAAACCCGCGAGCACTGCGGTAAACAGAGCTTTTCTTTTGAACGTATTCATGGTGTTGGATGACTCCTTTGTTGAGAAAGTGATCACTTTCTTGAGGTTACAACTCACGGATTCTAGCCGATGCCCTGGACTTTTACAAATCGATGAACCAATTCGCTACGTCTTGTAGTTCGGTTGCTGCCTATTTCTGCACATACCACCAATCCGTTCCATCCCGGATCCATGTTTCGCGAAGCGGCGTCTTAATCCGCTTCCCCTGATATTCGTATTCGATCGTCAGATGCGCTTCGCACGCATCCGGCGCATCGCATGCCGCCTTCTCCACCACCGCGGACTTCCAGAAACTGGTCCGCACCGACGACCCGTAGGCCTCCTGGGTCGTAACCGCTCGACTGCCGGGGCTCAGGTGGCCGTATGCGGCCTTGAGGTCCCCTTTCAACAGCGCATCCCACCTTGCCTGCGCGCGCGCCTTCACGGCCTCTTCAGGGGTCCTCGGCTGCATCGCCGCGCAGCCTGCCATTGCGACCCCGAGGACCAGCGCCCAAATGATGCGCGCCACACTCGGGAATTCACCCACTTTCACGTCACGTTGCGTGGAAAGACTATTCAAGTTGAATCTCCGCGTCAAACAGTTTCGAAAGATTTTTACAACACTGTGTTGTTTTTACAACACGCTACTTTAAGTTTCAGCCGCAATCCATTGAGTTTGAAAGCGCTTTGCCCCGGTATCGGCGCTCGAAAATAGGCGTCAAGGCGTCGTTTTGGACGGGTTGGGAACGATGATCGCTGGCGTCGCCGGGACCGGGCCCGCGGGCTTCGGCAGCATGCCTTCCAGCGACGGCAGCTTGAGCCGCAGCTCCTCGGTGACCTGGCGCGCCTGGGAGACGTCGTTCACGATCTTGGGCGTCACCATCATCACCAGCTCCGTGCGTTCGAGACGAAGCGTCTGGGCGCCGAAAATGCCCCCAAGGATCGGGATCTTCGAAAGCAGGGGCAGGCCCGAGGTGCTCCGCGAGCTGTTCTCGCGGATGAGCCCGCCAATGACGATCGAGTCGCCGGAAGCCACCACGACGCTCGTCTTCGCCGAACGGGTGTTGACGTTCGGGTTGGGATTGCCCGGGGGCGTTTCACCGGGTGCGCTCACTTCCTGGTTGATGTCGAGCGTGACCATGCCGCCGGAATTGATGCGCGGCGTGACCGCGAGCAGCACGCCGGTCTCGAGATAGGAATAGGAGTTGGTCGTGCCGACGTTCACGCCGGTCTGCGTGAGCGTCTGCACCGAGATGCGGTCGCCGATCTTGATCTCGGCCTTCTCGTTGTCGAGCACCATCACCTGCGGCGAGGCGAGCACCTTGGTCTTCCCGTCCCGCCCGAGCGCGCGCAGGACAGCGCGCACCTCCGTGCCGCTAAGGTTGACGAGTTGAAGGCCTCCGACCCGAGCGACCGCGGCGTCCCTGGTGGCAGGCAGCAGGTTGCTGGTGATCAACGTGCCGTCGTTGTTGTTGTTGCGTCCGCTGATGAACCAGTCGATGCCGAACTCGAGGCCGTCGGTCAGCGTGACTTCCGCGAGCAGGACCTCCACCAGGACCTGGCGGCGCACCACGTCGAGCTTCTTCAGCGCGTCCAGGACCACCTCGTAGTCGGCCTGCGCCGCGACGATGAGGAGCGAGTTGGAGTCCTTGTCGGCGATGACGCGCACCTCGGAGGTGCTGTTGCCGACGCCACCCATCTGGAACGTGGCTGCGCCCGTGGCGGGCGTTGCCGTCGTGGTCGTGGTCTGGGCGGCAGGCGGTTGCGGCTGCCCGAACGGCGCGGTGCGGATTTCCGCCGGGCGCGAGCCGGGCGCCAGGGTGGGGGTCGTGGTCGTCGTTCGGCGTGATGCGAACAGGTCGCCGATCAGCTGCGCGAGGTTTTCCGCCTTGCCGTTGCGCACCTGGTAGACGAAGATCCGGTTGCCGCCGCCCACGCCCCCAGCCTGGTCGATGCGGTCGACCCAGGTCTTGGCCATCTCGAGGTAGCGCGCCTGGGTGGTGACCACCAGCACGGCGTTCATCCGCTCGATCGGGATCACGCGCACCACGCCCGCGAGCGGGCTTTGCGCCGCAGCACCGAAGACCTTTTCGAGGTCCCCGACGAGCGCCTTCACGTCGGCGCTCTTGATCGGGAAGAGCCCGACGGAATAGCCCGAGAGCCAGTCGACGTCGAACAGGTCGATGGTGTCCACCAGGTGGCGCAGCTCGCGCTGGCTGCCGGCTACGATCACCATGTTGCGGACCTCGTCGATGCGGATCGTGTTGTCGGCCGCGAAAGGCTCGAGCAGCCGCTGCATCTCCCTCGCGCCCACGTACTTGAGCGGCACCACCAACACCGAGAAGCCCGGGGGGATGGGCCGCGGCGTGCCGCCGAGCTGGGGCGAGACCGAGCCGCGCACCGCAGAGATCGGCAGGATCTTGTAGATGCCTTCCTCGAGCACCACCGAGGCGTTGTTCTGCCGCAGCAGCATCTCGAGCGTCGGCAGCAGGTCCCTCATCGAGATCGGCCGCACGGTGCGGAAAGTCACCGTCCCAGCCACCGCCGGATGCACCGTATACGATTGCTTGAGGTAATCGCCCAGGATCACCTTCGCGACCTCGCGAACGTCGAGCGATTCGAAGTTGAGGCTGGCCTCCTCCGGTCCGGGGGGGATGGGCGGTGCGATCGGTCCCTGGCGCACGAAATTGCCGCTACCGGGAAAGATCTTGGCGTCGGTCACCGGTGCCGAAGGCGCCGGGGAGGGCTTGATTCCTGCAGCGGCCACCACCTCCTGCGGCGTCATCACCACGGCAGCGGGACTCTCCGCGGGCGCACCCCGCAGGCTCGGGGGGAGAACCGAGCACGAGGAAGCGGCTATCGCGAGGGTGAGAACGGCCACAAACTTCATCGCCGGCATGGCTGCTTGCGCTGCGGGAGGCTTGCGGAAATTGGGATCGATCATGGAGACGCTCACTGGTTTTGTTGGGCGCGGCGTGCGCGGCGGCGCGCGAGGAGTTCCTCGGGCGTCATGGGCATGCTGGAGGTATCGGCGCCGGGCGGGGCGGCTGTGTTGGGAGTCGGCGCCGGCGGGAGTGCGGGCGCGACCTGCGGGCCGGTGGGAAAAGGCACGCTGCCGGCGCTCAACGATTGCGCGCCGGCGGGCGAGCGGGGCGGGGCGCCCGGCTGCCCCGGGACCGGCGAGCCGGGTGCCGGGAACGCGGAGGTGGGTGGTGGGAATGGACCCTGGCCCGCCGCCATTGCCGCCGGCGGCGCCGGCGGCGCCGCGGCGGCCGTTGTGGCCGGGTGAC
>JBKJTM010000424.1:0-5759 GCA_046590805.1 Usitatibacter sp. | reverse complement strand
ATGTCGATGCGCTGGCGCGCTTTCGCCAGGGCATCGCCACGGCCGCCACGCCGGCGACCTCGCGTGGCAAGCGGATCGAGGGCGTGCGCGATGCGCGCAGCGAGGTCCGCGCAGCGCTCGAGCGCGCGCAGCGCTTCCTCGGCCTCGCCTCGCTCCTCTCGGTGGTTCTCGCTTCGGTGGCGGTGGCGCTCGCGGCGCGCCGCTTTTCACAGCGCCAGGTCGACGCGGCGGCGATGATGCGCTGCCTGGGAGCATCCCAGGCGAAGATCTTCTCGTTGCACGCGTGGCAGTTCGCGGCTCTCGGGATCATCGGCTGCGTCCTCGGCAGCCTCGTGGGCCTCGGCGCCCAGGAAGTCCTCGCGCGGTGGCTGGCGGACTTCTTCACCGTCACCTTGCCGTTTCCCGGCCCGATGCCCGGCGTGCGCGGCACCATCATCGGCTTCGTGCTGCTGCTGGGGTTCACGCTGCCGCCGCTCATCCGCCTGCGCAGCGTCTCGACGCTGCGCGTGCTGCGTCGCGACCTCGCGCCCGCCGAGCCGCTCAGCGTGGCGGCCTTCGCGCTGGGCCTCGCGGCATTGGCGAGCCTCATCCTCTGGCAGGCCGGCGACTTGAAGCTGGGGGCGATCGCCCTCGGCGGTTTCGCCGCCGCGCTGCTGGTTGCCGCGGTGGCGGGGTACGGCATGATCCGGCTGGTCACGCGGCTGCGCGGGGCCGCTTCCGGCCCCTGGCGCTACGGCCTCGCGAACCTGCGCAGGCGCACCTGGGCGAGCCTGGTGCAGATCATGGCCCTCGGGCTCGGCCTGATGGCGATGCTGATGCTGATGCTGGTGCGCACCGAGATGATCACCAAGTGGCAGCAGTCGATGCCCGCGGACATGCCCAACCGCTTCGCCATCAACATCCAGGACGACCAGCTGGCCGAGGTGAAGCGCTATTTCGCCGGGCTCGCCCTCGCGACCCCGGACCTTTATCCGATGATTCGCGGGCGCCTGCTGCAGATCGGCGACAAGAAGATCAGCGGTGACGACTACAAGGACGAGCGCGCGCGCCGGCTCGCCGAGCGCGAGTTCAACCTCTCCTGGGGCGAGCGGCCGCAGCCCGACAACAAGATCGTTGTCGGCAAGTTCTGGGAGCCAGGCAGTTCCGCGCAGGAGTACTCGGTCGAGGAGGGGATCGCCAAGACTCTCGGCATCAAGCTCGGGGATCTCATCGTCTTCGAGATTGCCGGAACCCCGTTCCCGGCCAGGGTGACCAGCATCCGCAAGGTCAACTGGGACTCCTTCAAGCCCAACTTCTTCGTGCTCGCGAGCCCGGGCTTGTTGAAGTCGTATCCGGCGAGCTGGATCACGAGCTTCCACCTTCCGAAGGAGCGGGAGGAGGTGGTGAGCGGCCTGGTGCAGCGCTTCCCGAACTTGAGCGTGATCGACCTCACCGCGATCATGGCGCAGTTCCAGCGCATCACCGACCAGGTCTCGCGCGCGGTGGAGTTCGTCTTCCTGTTCGCCATCGCCGCGGGGCTGGTGGTGCTGTTCGCCGCGATCAGCTCGACGCAGGACGAGCGCGTGTTCGAGGGCGCGATCCTGCGCACGCTCGGCGCCAGCCGGCGGCAGCTCGCGACCATGCAGCTCGCGGAGTTCCTGGCGATCGGCCTGCTGGCGGGCCTCATCGCCGCCGGCGGCGCGGTGGGCACGGCCGCGGTGCTGTCCGAGCGCGTGCTCGGCGTGCCCTACGAGGTGAACTGGCTGTTGCCCGGCATTGGCGTGATGGTCGGAGCGCTGGGCGTGGCCATTGCGGGGCTGCTCGGCACACGCCGCGCGGTCAATTCACCGCCGCTGCAGACCATCCGCGCGGTCACCTAGCGAGGCAGCGTCGGCCGGACTCGAGCCCGGGGAGGGCGAGGAGCCAGCTCTGGAGAATGCGTGTGGTGGCCTCAGATTGCTCGAGGCTGGGAAGGTGTCCCGCGGCCTCGATGCAGATGAAGGTCGCTTTGGGAATGACCGAAGCCATCCTCCGATGCTGGTGCGGCGGGCAGATTCGATCGTCTTCACCGCACGCGACCAGGACCGGGACGCGTATCCGCCCCAGTACCGGCCATGAATCCCGCCGCGTGGCGAGCGCGGTCACCTGGGCTGCGAAGGCACCGACGCCCTGGTCGAGCGCCATCTCGACAATCCTGCGTCGCAGCGCTGGGTTTCCGGAGCTCCCAGGCGACAGATAGGATGGTGCCAGCCGGGTTTCGACCACGCTACGCAAGCCCCCGTGTGTGGCGGCAACGATCTGGGCGTCGCGACTCTTGCGTCTCGCCGGCGTGTCGGCGCCAGGATCGGTATCGAACAAGGCCATGGCGACCACGCGCTTCGGGGCCTGGCGCCAGATTTCCAGGGCCACCATCCCGCCCATCGACAGCCCGATCGGGATGATCGGGCCGGCGACCTGGGCAAGAGCGGCGGTTGCCATGGCGCCGATGCTTTCCTCCAGCCGGTAGTCGGCCACGGCGCACGGGTACTCGGATGAAAGCGCTTGATGCTGCGCCTCCCACAGGCGCCCATCACACAGCGTCCCGGGCAGGAAAAGCAGCGTCGCCCGCAAACTAGCCGATCCGATCCCGCGATTCCACCGCTCCGGGGTCGCTGCCGCCGAGAACCACGAAGATCTCCGAGGCGCTGAGCGCTTCGATTCGACGCGTCATTCCACGTGGCACGGTGAAAGTGTCGCCGGGGCCCATCTCGACGCTCTCGCCGTTGCCGTTCGTCCAGACGACGCGGCCGCGATGCACCAGAAGCACTTCCGCGCAATTTCGGGCATGCACCGGTGTTCGAGCTCCCGCATCGAGCGCGAGGTGCCGCAGCGTGAAGCCGTGAGGTACCCCGATCGGTGCCGATGAGAATCCATCGGAAGCGCCTTCCGCGCCGATCACGGCCGCTTCGCGTACCCCTGGCGCCGCCAAGGCCGAGGACGCATTGGCGCGTAACGACGTCCTCGGCACCACATAGCGCGCCATTTCTTCGCCACTCGGTTCCCGGACGTAGGCGATCTGCTCTCGGGTGGAGGGCGCCACGATCGACGCCCCCTCCGGCACGGTTTCTCCCCGCGTCGTGTCGATCAGGTTGCCGTCATCGAGCAGGATGAGACCAAAATCGCGAGCTTTCTCGATCACATGCGGCGCCCAGTGGACGCGTCCTGGATCGTCTCCGCCGAGAATGGCGAATAGAAAGCCCACGTCTTCGCCGATGTTCTCGAATCCCCGGAAGACATGGATGGGGAGCGAAATCGTGTCCCCAGGCCCGAGAACGACCTCGCCGGCCTCTCCATGTTCCCCCCAGAAGAAGCGCCACGTTCCACGGTGGGCGACGAAGACCTCCTCGGTGTCATGGCTGTGCGGCGAGTTGGTGCAGCGCGGCGGCTGGCGGGCCGCGCCGATGTTGAAGCCGTGCGGCTCGCGGATGTGAACGAACTGGTCGGGGTTCTCGGCGACCCCGGGGCCGATGATGGTGAAGTTCTCCTTTTTATCGCTGCCCGGGCTGCGCGCATCGATGAAGGCATTGGTGCAGGGTCGCAAGTCGGCGTAGCGGACCAGGCGCGCGCGCACTTCGGGGAAAGCATGCAGATGGCGTCCTTCGAGCATCAGGCAAGAGGTCGGCCGCCATCGACGGCAAGGACCGTTCCCGTGGAGAAGGTGAAATGCGTTGCCGCCGCGACCACCGCTTGCGCCACCTCCGCGGGTGCCGCCAGCCGTGCCAGCGGAGTGCGCGCGACCTGGTCATTGCGCCAGTCGATGTCCATTTTCTTCACGAACTCGGTATCGACGAGGCCGGGGGACACCGAGATGACGCGGATGGCCGGCGCCAGCGCCCGCGCGAGGGATTTGGTCATGTTGTCCAGTGCCGCCTTGGAGGCGCAGTAGATCACGTTGCTTCCCATCGCAGTGACCGCGGCGATCGAAGATATATTGACGACGAGGCCATTGCCGCCACGCGCGAGCAGGCGGTGCAGCGCGCGCACGGTGGCGAACGGACCGCGTACGTTGGTCGCGAGCATCTCGTCGATGAAGCCGTCGTCGAGTCCGTCGAGGTCGCGGTGGGGGACGAAGCGCGTCGTGCCGGCGCAGTTGACGAGCACGTCCAGCTGCCCGTAGCGGCGCTCGATTTCGTCGGCCAGCCGCGTGAGGCCGGCGCTATCCGTCACCGGACAGGCCAGCGCCGCGTGCCGGGGGATGGCGGCGGGCAGCATCTCGGACAGATTCTGTGCCGCCAGGGCCGAGCGGTTGTAGCCCACGACGACCGTAGCGCCTTCATCGGCCAGGGCCTGGCAGATGGCCGAACCCAGTCCGCCGCTGCCGCCGGTCACCAGCGCCACGCGGCTGGCGAGCGCGCGCTCGGACACGCTCATCAGGCCATGCGGCGAACACGAATGTCCGCCTGCTCCTTGTGGCCGGCGAAGTGCTCGAGCTCGCACAGGCGGGAGCAATACTCCCCGACGAGCACCGACGCTTCGTCGGTCAGGACCCGTTGGTAGGTATGGGTCTTGATGAACTTGCCGACCCATAGCCCGCCGGTGTAGCGCCCGGCCCGATTGGTGGGCAGGGTGTGATTGGTGCCGATCACCTTGTCGCCATACGACACGTTGGTGCGATGGCCGAGGAAGAGCGCGCCGTAGTTCGTCATGCGCTCGAGAAACCAATCCGGATCGCGCGTCATCACCTGCACGTGCTCGGAGCAAATGCGCTCGGCTTCCTGCAGCATCTCCTCGGCGGTGTCGCACAGGATGATCTGGCCGTAGTCGCGCCAGGCCACGCCGGCGATATCGCGCGTGGCGAGGCGCATGAGCACGGTGTCGATCTGTGCCGGAAGCTCCGCCGCGATCTGCCTGCTGGTGGTGATGCAGATTGCGGGTGAATTCGGGCCGTGCTCCGCCTGGCCAAGCAGATCCACGGCCACCAGCTCGGCATCCACGCTGTCGTCGCAGATCACCAGCGTCTCGGTAGGCCCCGCAAGGAGGTCGATACCGACCCGCCCGAAGAGCTGGCGCTTGGCTTCGGCGACAAAGGCATTGCCGGGACCCACCAGCATGTCCACCGGCCGCACAGTGTCGGTGCCCAGAGCCATCATCGCCACCGCCTGCACGCCCCCCACGGCATAGATTTCGTCGGCACCCGCCATCGCCATTGCCGCCACGATTGTCGCCGACGGTCTGCCTTCATAGGGCGGTGCGCAGGCGATCACCCGCCTGACGCCAGCCACCTTGGCTGTCAGCACTCCCATGTGGGCCGAGGCGAGCAGCGGATACTTTCCCCCAGGCACATAGCAACCCACCGAATCGATGGGAATGTTCCTGTGCCCCAGGACCACGCCCGGCAAGGTCTCGATCTCGACATCGCGCATCGACAGCAACTGCACCTGCGCAAAGCGCTTGATCTGGGTCTGGGCGAAGCGGATATCCTCGATCGCCTGCCGGGGCAGGGAGCTTATGCAGTCGGCTATGTCCCGGCTGGCGAGCCGAAAGGAGGGGGGATCCCATTGGTCGAACTTCCTGGAGTACTCCCGCACCGCCGCCTCGCCCCGCTTCTCGATGTCGCCGAGAATGCCTTCCACGGTCGCGCGAACGTTGGCGTCGATCTGCGCCTTTTGCTCGGCGGGCTTGCCGCGCTTGAGGTACTGGATCATGGGATTTCCTGTGGGGCCGGAGTCGGATTCGGGTCGCGTTCGCCTGCGCCTGTCGCAACAGACCCCATCCTAGCGGGTTTTATACTTCGAATGCAA